>CAZKRV010000097.1:0-7557 GCA_964555345.1 uncultured Bacteroides sp. | reverse complement strand
GAGGAGAATGTTTCCATCTACTGGCGCTATACAGTTGCGAGCGAAGAGGTTCCCGTCACTTATTCCGAAACCGGAGACGGTGGAGAAGACTCCGATGAATATGCCGGCTTCGAGCTTTACGAAGAGCCCATCATAGTCCGTGAAGCTGGCAACCTTGACTACTATGCCGAAAATGAGGCAGGAGGGCGATCCGCAATCAAAACCATCAGCTTCTATGGCACCCCCCGCACTACCACTCTCATAGACCTTAATGCCACAACCGCAGCTGCCGAACACTACGATCTGCTCGGTCGTAAAGTTCCCGCAACCCATCGCGGCGTGACCATCGTCCGCACTTCCACCTCCTCAACCCTCCGACTCCGCTAATTAATAATTACTCAAAAAACGTCAGCCATCAGGTCCGATTGGGCCTGATGGCTGACTGCTTTTATAGGGGAATAGAAATGAAATATTAGAACCGGATAACCAGTTCGGCAACGAGGCGGTCAGAGTCGCCTACAGGAGCATTGAAGTCCTTGTGCCAGAAGTATTTCTCGTAATTTAAGCGAATATCCACGTGGGCTACTTTGAATGCGTAGGTAAGGGTGGAACCAATGGTGATGCGGTTGCGAGCAGCCTGATCAATGAGACCCTCTTTGCCCAGTTCGAAGTGACGTGTCATTCCGTCCCATCTTCCCTGTACCGACCAGCGGTTGAAACCGCCCCATTTTACTGATTTGTGCCAGTCTGCAAATGCCATCCAGGTGTGTGCAGGATCTGCTGCTTCGTTGCAATAGTGCTTATACATATATTCGCCAGCTACGAGCCAGTGTTTGCCGTCGTCCCACACCAGCGCGCCATCAACCAGATTTGCACGGTAAGCATAAGGTTTGATTGTTGCGTATGATGCCGAGAGGGTAACGCCGGAGCCAATGTTCCACGATGCCTTTGCGGCAACTGCGGCTGTTTTGCTCCAGCCGCTCTGGCTGCCGATCGTGGCCGGGTTAAATACGCCAAGCTCCATTGTGAGCGGAGTTTTCGGTAGAGTATAGGCCACGCGGGCACCGACTGCGCGGTAGTTCATCACCTGTTTGCCCATAAACGAGCGGTTGGCAAAGATATAGTTCTGCGGAGCGCGGAAAGTTTCGATACCGAATGGCATACGGAATTGGCCGGCGCGGACGTTCAGTCCTTTGACAATATCGAGCTGACCATAAGCATCGAGGATCTTCATAACGCCGCAGTCACTCAGGTCTGTCTGTACGAAATATTTAGCCCATGATGCTACTGCACCTTCCATGGTGAAGCGGGCGTTGCGCACCTGAAAGCGCTGAGCTCCTTCGTTTGTATCGATTTCCCAGCGAGCTCTCACTGCGCCGTGAAATTTTGGGGTATAGTCGACTGTGTCGGCTCCCATGGCAGTCACCGCCGCGAGGGCGGCGGTGATGCCTGCTAAGAGATATCTTTTCATCGTTTTTTAGAGAATACCGTTAGAACCACAAAGGATCAGGACCAAATAGCCGAGAATCAGGCCGGTGATGCCCATGATGATACCGGTGCGCACCATATCCTTCTGCTTGATGAAGCCGGTAGCGTCAGCCAGAGCATTAGGCGGTGTGGATATGGGCAGGATCATGGCAAGCGATGAGCTTACGGCAACGCCGATGAGCAGAGTCGATACTCCACCGAATCCGCTCAGCTGCGATTCCATCGAGGCACCTGCGATAGCCAGGATAGGCACGAAGAGTGCGGCGGTAGCGGTGTGGGAGATAAAGTTGGCCATGAGCCAGCAGATCAGGCCTGATCCGATGATTACCATCAGCGGCGACCATGATGCGAAGGGTATAGACTCGATCATGTGAGATGCAAGGTGACTTTGGTTCAGCGCTACGCCGAGGGCGAATGCGCCTGCGATCATCCAGAGAATACTCCAGGAGATTTCTTCCAGATCCCGTTTGGTGATTACACCTGCTATACAGAGCACGCCAACAGGCAGCATAGCCACGACGTTTGCGTTGACCCCGGTAATTGTATCGGTCATCCAGAGCAGGATTGTTATGGCGAAGGTGATGTATACCACAATGTTGCGCCAGTCGCTCTTGTGATTGTCCTCGATAACCAGATTGATTGTTTTCTGCTTGAAGGGGAATAGCATACGGAGCACTACCCAAGCGATAAGCAGCAGAATGATGGTCAGAGGCACCATTACTAGCATCCACTGGCCGAAGCCTATTCCGAGGTTCATGCCGTCCGGGTCGTTCAGGTATTTGAGTGCGATGGCATTAGGAGGAGTACCGATAGGAGTACCCATACCGCCGATGTTGGCACCAATGGGAATGGCCAGCGCCAGGCCGACCTTGCCTTTGCCGTCGGCAGGGAGCGCCTTGAGCACGGGAGCCAGGAAGGTGAGCATCATGGCGGCGGTGGCGGTGTTAGAGATGAACATGGAGAAGAGAGCCGTGACCAGAATGAAGCCGAGAAGTACGTTTTCAGACTTGGTGCCAAACGGCTTCAGCATGGTTTTTGCCAGCTTCACGTCGAGTCCGCTCTTGGTGGCGGCGATAGCTATGATGAAACCACCGATGAAGAGCATGATGGTGGGGTCTGCGAAACAATGAAGTATGGCTTTGTAGTCGACGAGATTAGCATATTTTTCGCCAGCCGCATCTGTCTGCATGAACCACAATGAACTTGACGAGCAGCAGAATAGCAGCAACACGACGACCACAAGTGATGTGGTCCATGCCGGTACAGCTTCAAAGAGCCACATCAGTGCCGCAAATGCAAAGATGGCGATCACGCGCTGTTCGATGGGGTTAGTACCCATAAGTCCGTAAGACGAAGCAGGAACAAACCAAAATAACAGGGTGACTATTACTGCGATCGCAATCTTAAGAGTCTTTAGTCCCAGCGGATTTTTGTTTTTCCGGTGGGTGAGTTTCCAATGGTGATATGCCTCGACCATAGGAAAACCATGGAAGTTCTTAAACATAAGTAACTTGTAAGGTTAGTGAAACGTGATGTTATTGGAAAACGATTGTTAAAAGTGGTGCAAAGTTAGTGACTTTTGTTGAGATGGCAACCAAAAAAATATTTTTTCGTAACTTTGCAGAGATGAAACAACAAAGAAAGATCATCAATATAGTGGTGGCCGCCGGCAGTGGCACCCGTTTTGGATCAGAACTTCCTAAGCAGTTTTGTGAGCTGGCCGGGCGCACTGTGCTTGACCATGCCCTGGAACGTCTTGAGGCTGCTGTGCCGGGAGCGTTGACCGTCGTGGTGCTTTCACCGCAGTTCATTGATCGCGTTTCCGGTAGGTTTGCAGTGTGTGGAGGTGCTACACGCTGGGAGTCGGTGCGCAATGCAATTGAGGCCACCGCCACGGTTGACGCCGACATCATCACAGTGCATGATGGTGCACGCCCGCTTCCGTCGGCGGCAATGATTCGCCGCGTCATTGACGCTTGTGATGAACATCAAGGAGCAATTCCCGCGATTGAGATGACAGATTCGCTACGAATGGCCGACGGCACTCCTGTGGACCGATCGCAGTTCCGGGCCGTGCAGACTCCTCAGGCTTTTCGGGCCGACATGCTTCGTCAGGCATACCGTATGCCATACCAATCGGACTTTACCGACGATGCTTCCGTGATGAGTGCTGCCGGATATACCGATATAATACTTATGGAGGGCGATCCGATGAATCTGAAGATCACTCGTCCTGCCGATATTGATATTGCAAGGATCTATCTTGATCATGGCTGTAACGACCGACGTTGATGTCAAATACGTGAAGGGGATCGGGCCGCAGCGGGCACTATTGCTGGCCTCCGAACTTGACATACATACCACGATGGACCTGCTCAGGTACTATCCGACGAGCTATGCCGACCGTTCGCAGATCTACCGCATTGTTGATCTTCGTGGCCCCGATCTGCCCGCTGTGCAACTTAAGGGCCGTTTCATTTCCGCCAATATTGTAGGCGAGGGAGCGCGCGCACGTTTAGTCGCTCTTTTTTCCGATGGCACCGGTACCATAGAGGTGGTTTGGTTTCAGCGTGCGAAGCAGATGCGCCAGAGCCTCAGTCCGGATACTACTTATGTGATATTCGGTAAACCTGTCGAATATAATCGTCACTGGTCTATTGCCCATCCGGAAATCGATACGGAAGTTACGGCTGACCGCAAGACGGGGCTTCGCGGCATCTATCCTCTTACCGAAAAGTTACGTAATCGTGGAGTCAGTTCTCGTACTATTGCCGGTTGGATTGACAATGTATTGCCGGTGCTTAACCGTATTCCAGAGATACTGCCTGACGAGATAGTCAGACGCTATGGGCTGATGTCGTTGGGCGAGGCATTGCGCGCAGTGCATCGTCCGGCCAATATGATTGAACTTGAGCGGGCGCGGCTCCGACTTAAATTCGAGGAATTGTTTTTCCTTGAAATCAATATACTGATCTATTCACGTTCGCGAAACAGGAGTCTGCAAGGTCATAAATTCAGTCACATAGGGCAATACTTCAATGACTTCTACTCGCAGTGTCTGCCATTTGAACTCACCGGAGCGCAGAAGCGTGTGATCAAGGAGATCCGGGCTGATATGAACACCGGGAGACAGATGAATCGCTTGCTTCAGGGTGATGTCGGCAGCGGAAAGACGCTGGTGGCACTGCTCACCATGCTGATTGCGATTGACAATGGCACACAGGCGTGTCTGATGGCACCGACTGAAATTCTGGCTACTCAACATTATCAGACTATATCTGATATGGTGTCAGGACTTGGGGTAAATGTGAAACTTCTCACCGGATCCACTCCAAAACGCGAGCGCGAGATGATCCACAGTCAGCTTACCGACGGTTCGCTTCATATACTGATCGGCACTCATGCCGTTATTGAAGATTCTGTGCAGTTCGCTAATCTTGGATTTGTAGTAATCGACGAGCAACACCGCTTCGGAGTGGCCCAGCGTGCCCGCTTGTGGCGTAAGGCTGCCATTGCCCCTCATGTGCTTGTAATGACAGCGACACCGATACCGCGTACTCTGGCCATGACTGTTTATGGTGATCTTGACGTGAGCGTAATTGATGAACTCCCACCGGGACGCAAACCTGTCGAGACCCTGTTGCGGTATGATAATCAGCGTCAGTCGGTCTATGATGGCATACATCGTCAGCTTCTGCAGGGGCGTCAGGTCTATATTGTCTATCCTCTTATAGACGAAAATGAAAAACTTGATCTCCGGTCGCTTGAAGAGGGTTACGAGTTCATTACCCACCTTTTTAAGGACTTCAAGGTGGCATACGTCCATGGTCGCATGAAGCCGTCGGAAAAGGATTTCCAGATGGAAAAATTCGCATCCGGGCGTGCTAACATATTAGTGGCTACGACTGTTATAGAGGTAGGCGTCAATGTGCCTAACGCATCGGTCATGGTTATAGAGAATGCAGAACGGTTCGGTCTGTCGCAGCTTCATCAGTTGCGTGGCAGGGTGGGGCGTGGAGCTGATCAGAGCTATTGTATACTCATGACCCGTCATGATATCAGTCGTGACACCCGCAAGCGTCTTGAAATAATGACATCGACCACCGACGGATTCATCGTAGCTGAAGCTGATCTCAAACTCCGCGGTCCCGGTGACCTTGAGGGTACTCTCCAGAGCGGTCTGCCGATAGACCTGAAAATGGCTTCGCTTGTCACAGATGGACAGATCGTGGAGCTGGCCCGCCGTGCAGCCTCCGAATTGCTCGACTTCGATCCGTCGCTTAGTCATCATCCGGCAGTGCGTGCCCGCTGGCAGGCCTTATACTCCAAGACTGCTGACTGGTCGCGCATAAGTTAGTTATTTCCCCGTTTATGGCAGGAATAGGTTTCTCATATCGTAAATATATAGCTGTCATTGCATTGCAAATTGTGCTTGTCATGACTGTGCTTGACGTGACAGTGGTCAACGTCGCTCTACCGGTGCTTGCTGAAAAATTCTCGATCAGCAATTCTTCGGCAGTATGGATTGTCACGATATATCAACTTATCATAACCATGCTGCTGCTTCCGATAAGCTCTATCGGAGACCTTTACAGCTATAAGCGTACGTTTCTTACCGGAGTTATCATATTCACCGCATCATCTCTGATGTGTGCGGCGGCACAGAGTTTTGCCATGGTTGTGCTTGCGCGCGCTGTGCAGGGCATCGGTGCCGCTTGCGTAATGGGTGTCAATATCGCACTTGTAAGGCTGATTTATCCGCGCGAAATAATAGGGCGCGGAATGGCACTCAATGCCATGTGCATAGCCATAGCGACTGCTGCCGGACCTACGATTGCGGGAGGCATTCTTGCTATAGCTTCATGGCATTGGCTTTTTCTAATAAATGTGCCGTTGGGCATTGCAGCTTTCATCATAGGCCTTAAACTCCTTCCGTCTAATCCTGACAGCGGACCTAAACCGCATTTTGATTTTGTCAGTGCGATTGAAAACATGGTGGTGTTCGGCCTGATATTCTATGCGCTTGGCAACTTCACACGCAAGGGTGATGCAATGTTGAGTGTAGTGCTGCTTGTGGCCGGTCTTGTTGTTGGCTATTTCTATGTCCGCAGGCAGTTCAGCCACACTCAGCCGCTGCTCCCGGTCGATCTGTTCGGTAACTCGATGTATGCCATGAGCATTGCAACTTCTGTCTGCTCCTTCATCGCTCAAAATGTGACCATGATAGCGTTGCCGTTTCTTTATCTTGGCAGTTACCATTTTTCAGTAATTACCACCGGACTGCTGATGACACCTTGGCCTCTGGCCACCATGGTTGTGTCACCGGTTGCTGCACGTTATGTCGAACGTCACAATCCAGGGGCCACCGCTGCGGTCGGTATGGGGGTGTTCATTGCCGGGGTATTGCTGCTTCTGCTGCCGGGTGGACATCCAGCTGAATGGGATATCGCCTGGCGCATGGCCGTGTGCGGTATCGGTTTCGGCATGTTCCAGACACCTAATAATATAGTCATGGTGATGGCCACTCCGGTGCACCGTTCAGGCGGTGCTGGTGGAGTACAGAGCACAGCACGCCTTGTGGGACAGACTCTCGGTGCCACACTTGTCAGTGCCGTCTTCGCTCTTGTGTCAGGCGAACTATATGCAGTCAGGATATCTCTCTATCTTAGCATCGGATTCGCCGCATGTGCCGGCATTTTTAGCTACACCCGTACTCTCGGTCACAAAAGCGAACTCCATATGTAAGGTCAGGCAAGGTTAGCCCGGACTGATTCGAGGTAGGTGCGGAGGGCATCGGCATCGCGGTCGGCCACGATCTGGCGCAGTTCGGTCAGTCGCTCGATTATGCGGTCGAGCTGACGTGGTGAACGGGGATTGAACAGAATTTCACTCAATAGATAGTCGTCCTCTCCCATCAGTCCGTGGGCTATTGCCATGTGGCGCTTGAAGGTAGTGCCAGGCGCTGACTGGTGCTTCATGGCTGAAGCGAATGCCAGGGTTGATGCGAAAGGCACTGTCAGCGAATAGGCTATCGTTTCATCATGCTCATCAAAGGTATATTCCTCGATATGCAGACCAAGCCGGCCATAG
>CAZKRV010000096.1:0-7656 GCA_964555345.1 uncultured Bacteroides sp. | reverse complement strand
TACAGCTTTTGCTTTGCGGAGCAGATTTTGCAGATTCGGGAAAAAGTTGTAACTTTGCCGGAGTCAAGACCAATGCTCGAATGGTGAAATGGTAGACACGAGGGACTTAAAATCCCTTGACCATTGCGGTCGTGCGGGTTCGAGTCCCGCTTCGAGCACTCACAATCGGTAGAAACCCATGTCAGCTAAACGCTTCACTTCCGCCGAACGCACCGGCCTGATACTGCTCGGGTTCGCTATAGCCGCAGCCGCCGTGGCTTTGATGCTCGACCGCAACCACGAAGCAGATCTGGAGCAGACCACTCCGGTAGCCATAGACTCACTGATACACGAACTCCCCGAAGAACGTCACGCGAAAGAACGCCACGCGCCGAAACCGGCATCAAAGCCTGCGCCTGCGCCCCGCGATCCGCTGGCCGATCCGTTCTAAGATTTTTTTGCATTTTATAGTCTTGATTTCTCATTTATAATGCGTAATTTTGCATTTGAAATGATATCAAGGATAATCAACGAAAACAGCATAAAGGAGCTGCGCCACCTTCTGGAGAGCAGCGACAAGATCGTGATCACGTGCCATCTCACCCCCGACGGTGATGCCATAGGCTCATCGCTCGGACTCTGGCACGTGCTTAACTCCATCGGGAAACAGGCTACGGTAGTGACCCCTGACATGGTACCCAAAAGCCTTCAGTTCCTGCCCGGAGTGAAAGATACGGTAGCCTACACACGCTATCCGGAATTTGCCACAAAGCTGCTCGACGAGGCTGACCTGGTGTTCTGTCTCGACTTCAACGAACCGCGCCGCGTAGACCGCATGGAGCAGGTTCTCACAGATTCGCCGGCCCCAAAAGTGCTGATAGACCATCACCTCAATCCGGCCGATTTCGCCAAAGTGACCATCAGCCACCCCGAGGTGTCGTCAACCTCGATGCTACTGTTTCGGGTGCTATGCCGCCTGGAGCTTTTTGACCGTATAGACCGTCAGGCAGCCGAATGCATCTACACCGGCATGATGACCGACACCGGCAACTTTACCTACAATAGTAATGAGCCAGACCTCTACGTGGTCATAGCCGAACTGCTGCGCAAGGGCATCAACAAAGACCGGCTGTTTCAACTCGCCTGCAACACTACGTCGGCATCGGCCCTACAGCTCAACGGTTATGCACTGAGCCAAAAGATGCAGCTGTTTCCCGCCCATCGCGCTGCGCTGATCACTCTCGAAGCTGACGACCTGGCCCGATATGGCTATGAAAAGGGCGACACCGAGGGACTGGTCAACCGCCCTCTGGCCATACCCGACGTGGTCTGGAGCGTATATCTGCGCCAGGATCCACACCAGATCAAAGTGTCGATGCGCAGCAAGGGCGAATTCCCTGTCAACGTGATCTGCTCGGACCACTTCGGCGGCGGCGGCCACCGCAATGCCGCAGGAGGTGAATTCCAGGGTACTCTTCAGGAGTGCATAGACCTGCTCATAAAGGTGATGCCTGACTATGACTGCAATCTCCCCTCCAATCCCTCAACCACTAAAAACAAGACTAATAAACAATGATACGGATCATCAGATCGCTGCTCGTTGCAGCACTGGCCTGCGTGGCTCTCACAGCCTGCAACGACCGACAAAGCTATGCTGAACTGCTGCGCGACCAAAACGAAGCCACAAACTACTATCTTTCAAACTTCCAGGTGATCAATGAAGTACCTGCTGACTCCGTGTTTATCAGCGTTGCCGACCTGATGGACCAAGGTCTGTCGCGCACAGACGCCCTGAAGCTCGCGCCCTTCTACCGTCTCGACGAATCGGGCGACGTGTATATGCAGGTAGTCAGGCCGGGCGATGAAGGTAAAGCCGTCGACAACCAACTGATATACTTCCGTTTTAATCGCTACAACCTCAGCTATTACTATTCATCGGGCGAATGGTATTCCGACGGCAACGCCACTGATCTCGGCACCGAACCTACATCGTTCCGATTTGAAAACTACACACTCGAAAGTTCCTATCAATGGGGATCGGGCATACAGCTGCCTCTCCGCTATATGGAACTCGGCAGCGAAATCAATGTGGTCATCAAATCGACCGTCGGTCTGGTCAATGAGCAAAGCTCGGTGATCCCCTATCTCTATACCGTACGTTATTACCCCTCACGTGTATAATCATCAACTATCTCCAATATCATGTCACTGATCAAATCCATTTCGGGCATCCGCGGTACCATAGGCGGAGCCCCCGGCGAGGGCCTCAGCCCGCTTGACGTGGTGAAATTCACCGCAGCATATGCCAAGTTCATAGCCCAGAACACACCGGTGAAGAGCCGTACCATCGTCGTAGGCCGCGATGCCCGCCTGTCGGGTGCAATGGTCGACAAGCTCGTGGTCGGCACACTCATGGGCATGGGCTTCGACGTGGTCAATATCGGACCCGCCTCGACTCCCACCACCGAAATAGCCGTGACCGCTGAAGGCGCATGCGGCGGCATTATCCTCACCGCCTCACATAACCCCAAACAGTGGAACGCACTGAAACTGCTCAACCACAAAGGTGAATTCCTCAACGCAGCCGAAGGCGCCAAAGTGCTCCGCATCGCTGCTGCCGACGACTATACTTTCGCCGAGGTCGACGACCTTGGTCACGAATACCGCAACAACACCTACAACCGCCGTCACATTGACTCGGTGCTCGCCCTGCCGCTGGTCGACACCGAAGCCATCGCCAAGGCAAACTTCACCGTGGCAGTCGATGCCGTCAACTCTGTGGGCGGTGTGGTAATACCGCAGCTGCTTCGCGCTCTGGGTGTGAAAAACGTGATCGAGCTTAACTGCGAGGCCACCGGCAAATTCGCCCACACCCCTGAGCCTATCCCCGAAAACCTCACCCAGATCGCCGACCTGATGCGTCAGGGCCGTGCCGATGTGGGCTTTGTGGTAGACCCCGACGTGGATCGTCTGGCCATCGTGATGGAAAACGGCGAGATGTTCGTAGAGGAATACACACTGGTGGCTGTGGCTGACTATGTGCTCTCCCACACACCCGGCTCCACAGTTAGCAATCTCAGTTCATCGCGCGCGCTGCGCGACGTGACCCGCGCCCATGGCTGCGAATACTCCGCATCGGCCGTAGGCGAAGTCAACGTAGTCACTGAGATGAAGCGCACCGGTGCAGTGATCGGTGGCGAAGGCAACGGCGGCGTGATCTATCCCGAACTCCACTATGGCCGTGACGCGCTGGTGGGCGTGGCTCTCTTCCTCACCCTCATGGCCAAGAGCGGCAAGAAGGTAACCGAACTGAAGGCTGGCTATCCTCCCTATGCCATCGCCAAAAACAAGATCGAACTGACTCCCGACATCGACGTTGATGCAATACTCGAAGCCGTGAAACAGAAATTCTCAGGCGAGGAGATCACTGACATCGACGGTGTCAAGATCGACTTCCCCGACAAGTGGGTGCACCTGCGCAAGTCAAACACCGAACCCATCATACGCATCTACTCCGAAGCCGCCACCATGGAGCAGGCCGACGAGCTGGCGCGCCAGATCAAAGATGTTATCAACTCGCTTATCTAAACTCATTGTGACGGTAGTGGCGCTGCTGCTCGGCGCCACACCTTCACATGCCGAGTCAGACGAGTCCCCGCAATGGGGACTCGTCCGTTTATCGGTGGTGCCTGTGCGGGCCCGCGCCGCTCACTCATCGGAGCAGGTGAGTCAAGCCCTGATGGGCACTCCAGTGCGCATAGTGGCCGACGATGGCGAATGGAGCCAGGTGGAGCTGCCTGATGGCTACACCGGCTATATCATCAACCACTCGCTCGCGCCCAAGAGCGCCGACGAGATGCAACAATGGCGGTCAGCGCCAAGAGTGGTAGTGACATCTATGGACGAACTGCGCGGCACCGATCTGTGCGGAGGCCCGGTGACTGACCTCGTGGGCGGCTGCATATTGGAACAGGGAGAGAATGGCACACTGATCACACCCGACGGCCGCACGCTACGCAATCCCGGTGCCCGCTATGTGGCTCCGCTGGCACAATGGGCCTCGATGCCCTTGCAACCCGAATCTCTTCCCATATTCGCGTCATATTATATAGGTGTACCCTATCTATGGGGAGGACTGTCATCAAAAGGCATGGACTGCTCCGGTCTGGTAAGAATGGCCTATATGGCACAGGGCAGGCTATTGCCGCGCGATGCGAAGGAGCAGGCGCTTGAGGGCTCCGAGGTGGAGCAGGACGACCTGCAGCCTGGTGACCTGATCTTTTTCGGCAACGCAAGGACAGGACGCGTGACCCATGTGGCCATATACGAAGGCAATGGTGAGTATGTCCATTCATCACAGATGGTACGCCGCAATTCACTCCGTCCGGACTCTCCGCTCTACCTTCCATTGACCATACTGGGCTGCCGACGCATAGAGGGGAGTGCTCTGAAAGATCATCCGGCATACTTTTAAGTGACATTTGTGTTACAAAACAGCACGACGATGTTACAGCCGTATTACATCTAAACGCACGCTGAAAAATGCCGATTTTTACACACTAATGGCCCGAAAGGGCCATTTTTAATATATTTTAACTTTTATCTTGTTACAGTGCTATATTGTTGATTTATCGGCATTTAAGTTACATGTTACACAGCAATGTTTCAGCAATACAACTTCATTGTAACATCATTTTATATGTAACATCGATGCGTAATTAACTGATTTACAAGCATAGCTTGTTACATTTTAAATAAATCTGCATCAATGTGTGAATTTTTATGTAAAATTATTTGGATATTAAAAATTATGCGTATCTTTGCAGTGTCAAAACGATGACAAAACAACTTCAAAACAAACTCACCAACTAAAAACTTCACAATTATGAACAACTCTTCAGTCCAGTCGAAACTCATGGCCATCCAGAACAACCTCCTCAACTTCGCATACATCCTCACCAACAACCGTGACGACGCATACGATCTGCTTCAGGACACCACCCTCAAAGTCCTCGACAACCAGGATAAATATTCCGAGAATATCAACTTCAAGGGCTGGGTATTCACCATCATGCGCAACATCTTCATCAATAACTACCGTCGCGTAGTGCGCTCCGCAACCATCATCGACCAGACTGAAGACCTCTATCACCTGAACCTCCCCCAGGAATCCGGTCTCGACACCCCCGAAGGTTCCTTCGCCACCAGCGAGATCACCGCCGCCATCAACTCTTTCTCCGACGACTATCGCATCCCCTTCTCGATGCACGTAGCCGGTTACAAATACAACGAAATCGCTGAAAAGATGAACCTCCCCCTCGGCACCATCAAGAGCCGCATCTTCTTCGCCCGCCAGCGCCTCCAGGAGATGCTCGCCGATTACCGTCACTAATCCGACTGAGTCGCCGTCATCTTTACCGAACCGCCGAACCTCCTTCATAACCACACGGGCACTTCAACAACCCGACCTGACACTTTCAACAACACTGTCCTTCAGACTCAACAACCACAACAACCTCCAAACTTAATTCGGTTCGACATGAAAAAATTCATTGTAATCCTGACAGCTATGCTGCTAACCATCGGCCAGGCATCGGCCCGCAACAAGGTCTACAACACCGCCGAGCACCTGCCCGAAGCAGCCAAAAACATGCTGGCCACACACTTCCCCGGAATCAAGATGAACCACATGAAGATTGACAGCGACATCATATCAACTGAATACGAGGTAATACTCAATGACGGGACCGAAATTGACTTCAACCGCAACGGAGAGTGGACCAGCGTGGAGCGAGGACACATATCAGTGCCAAGTTCACTGATCCCCAAGCCGATCCGTGAATACACCGCCAAACGCTACCTCGGACAGAAGATAATCGACATAGACCGTGACCAGAAATCATACCGCATAGGACTGGCCAACGGAATCAACCTGCGGTTTGACCCGGACGGCCAGTTCGTCCGCGTCGAAGACTGACTACAAGATATATATTTGGTGAGCTACAATATTGTGCGAAAGCGTGTCCGCCGAACGGACGAGCTTTCTTTTTGCATTTTCTTTTTTGAGTTAACATATTAATTCGTAAATTTGCACCATATTTATATAATAACCCAGAATTCATTTGCCATGACTCTTTTCGAGAAAATGACCGAGCGCGCCAAGGCATGTCCCCAGCGCATAGTGCTCCCTGAAGGCACAGAACCCCGTACACTCACCGCCGCCGACCGCATCATCGCCGACGGAATAGCCAAAGTGACACTGATCGGTAACCCCGACGAAATACTGAAACTCGCCGGAGAACTCAAGCTCAGCAACATAGCCAAAGCCAATATGGTCAATCCCGCCGACGAGACAGTGATTGACCGCTATGCACCCATCTTCTTCGCACTGCGCAAGTCCAAAGGCATCACCATGGAAGAGGCTCGACTCACCACTCACAATCCGCTCTATCTTGGCTGCCTCATGATCAAAGGCGGCGATGCAGACTGCATGGTGGCCGGCGCACAAAACACCACCGGCAACGTGCTCCGCGCAGCATTCCAGGTGATCAAGACCGCTCCCGGCATCGACGTGGTGTCAGGTGCATTCCTGATGCTTCTGCCGGAAGGTCTGCCCTTTGGCACTGACGGCATACTGATCTTTGCCGACTGCGCCGTAGTACCTGATCCCGACGCACGCCAGCTCGCACAGATCGCCGTAAGTTCCGCCGCCACCGCCCGCGACATCGCCGGCATCGAGCCGCGCATAGCCATGCTCAGCTTCTCGACCAAAGGCAGCGCCAAACATGAGAAGGTAGACAAGGTGGTAGAAGCCACCCGCATAGCACGTGAAATGGAGCCCGGACTCATCGTTGACGGCGAACTCCAGGCCGATGCAGCCATCGTGCCCTCCGTGGCTGCGCAAAAAGCTCCCGATTCCTGCCTGAGCGGACGCGCCAATGTGCTCGTGTTCCCCTCGCTTGAAGTCGGCAACATTGCCTACAAACTGGTGCAGCGCCTTGGCGGCGTGGAAGCTGTAGGCCCCGTACTTCAGGGCCTTGCCGCTCCTGTCAACGACCTTTCGCGCGGTGCTTTCCCCGAAGACATCTATAAGACCATCATCATGACCTGCAACCAGGCCATCGGTTCAAAATAAGCATAACCATAAACCAAAATCACAACCAGGATAAGCTATGAAGATTCTCGTACTGAACTGCGGCAGCAGCTCCGTGAAATATAAGCTCATCGACACCGACGGCGAACGCGTAATGGCCGAAGGCGGCGTGGAAAAGATCGGCCTGACCGACGGATTCCTCAAATTCAAAATGGCCGATGGCTCAAAGCAGGTGCGCGAGCTTGGTCTCGTCAACCACGATGGTGCCGTAAAAGCCATTCTCAACGTGCTCACCGATCCCGAAGTCGGCTGCATCAAAAGTTATGACGAAATCGACGCTGTGGGCCACCGTCTGGTACACGGCGGCACCAAATTCTCCGGCTCGGTACTCATCACCGACGAAGTCAAGGAGATGGTGCGCGAATGCTACCCCCTGGCTCCCCTCCACAACCCGGCCAACATGACCGGTGTCGAGGCCATCGACAAGCTGATGCCCTCAGTGCCTCAGGTCGGAGTGTTTGACACTGCCTTCCACCAGACCATGCCCGCCAAGGCATATATGTATGCCCTTCCCTATAAGTTCT
>CAZKRV010000095.1:0-7716 GCA_964555345.1 uncultured Bacteroides sp. | reverse complement strand
TATCTTAAATGTGAGAACCTGCAAAACACCGGGTCGTTTAAGCTGCGCGGTGCTTTCTATAAGATCTCCCAGCTGAGCGAAGAAGAAAAGTCGCGCGGCGTCATAGCCTGCTCGGCAGGTAATCATGCTCAGGGCGTGGCCCTCGGTGCCAGCCGCAACGGCATCAAGTCAATCATCTGCCTGCCCGCCGGCGCTCCGCTAAGCAAGGTGGAAGCAACAAAGGGCTATGGTGCCGAAGTGTGTCTGGTGCCCGGCGTGTATGATGACGCATATGCCAAGGCAGTAGAGCTGAAAGATGAGTTCGGCTATACATTTGTGCACCCCTTCGATGATCCGAAGGTGATAGCCGGCCAGGGCACAATCGGTCTGGAGATCATCGAGGATATGCCCGAGGTCGAGGCTGTGGTGGTGCCGATCGGCGGTGGCGGCCTGATAGCCGGTGTGGCTTTCGCCATCAAGCAGCTGCGCCCCGACGTGAAGGTCTATGGCGTGCAGTCAGAGGGCGCACCCTCAATGTATGACTCGATCAAGAAGGGTGAACGCGTGCATCTGGATTCGGTCAAGACGATTGCCGACGGCATCGCAGTGAAGGAACCCGGAGCCAACACCTTCGAGCTGATCAAGGAATATGTGGACGAAGTGGTGACAGTGAGCGAAGACGAAATCGCCGCAGCAATCCTGGCCCTGATGGAGCAGAAGAAGCTGGTGAGCGAAGGCGCCGGCGCAGTGGCAGTGGCCGCAGTGATGTTTAACAAAGTGCCGGTCAAGGGCAAGAAGACAGTGTGTGTGGTGTCAGGCGGCAATATCGACGTGACAGCCCACAACCGCGCAGTGCGTCGCGGCCTGGTGAAGAGCGGCCGTGACTGCTCGATGGTGCTGGACCTGCAGGACAAACCGGGCCAGCTGTCGGGAGTGCTCAGCATCATAGCCAGCCATGGCGGCAACGTGGTGTCGATCGTGCACGAACGCTCGACCGACTCGACCGACGTGAACGGCTGCATGCTGCACGTAGAGCTTGAGACCCGCAACCACGAACACATCGCCGAAATCAAGAACGCGCTCAAAGAGGCCGGTTACGTTATCGTAGGCTGATGAACGACTACACTGAACTCCGCTTTGACCTGACGCCATGCACGGAAGACGCTACGGACGTGCTGGCCGCAATGCTGGCCGATGCCGGGTGCGAGAGCTTCGTGCCCGATGACAGCGGCCTGACGGCCTATGTGCGCACGGCGGACTACCGGAGCGAGGCCATTGACGGAGTGATCAGTGCGTTTCCCCTACCCTGTTCCATAGCCCGCACCTCGGTGACCAACATCGAGGGGCGGGACTGGAACAGCGAGTGGGAGCGCAACTACTTCAAGCCGATAGTGGTGGGCAAGCGTTGTGTGATCCACAGCTCGTTTCACACCGACGTGCCGGAGGCGGAATATGATATAGTGATAGACCCGAAGATGGCATTCGGCACCGGCCACCATGCGACAACCTCGCAGGTGATCGAGGCACTGCTATCGATGCCCGAACAGGGGCTGACGGTGACCGACATGGGCACCGGCACGGGAATATTGTCGATACTCTGCGCCATGCGCGGTGCCGCCGAAGTGAACGGAGTGGAGATAGACCCCGCAGCATGGGAAAACGCAGTGGAGAACGTGAAGCTGAACGGCTGCGAGGGCACAGCCCGCATGCTCCTCGGTGACGCATCGCTGCTGGCCGGATTGCCAAAGGCCGACATATTCGTGGCCAACATCAACCGAAACATAATCACAGCAGACCTGCCGGCCTATGCCGCCGCAACCAAACCGGGAGCCACGCTGATATTCAGCGGATTTTACACAGCCGACATACCGGTGATAATGAGCACAGCCGCTCCGCTCGGGCTGACCGAAGTGCGCCACACCGAGCAGAACGACTGGTGTTGCCTCATACTGAAAAAGAACATATAAAGAAATGAGTGAACCGAGAAGCAGACAGGAAAAGACAGAGGCTCTGGGCCGGGTGATAGACGTGCTTGACAGGCTGCGCGTGGAGTGTCCGTGGGACCGCAAGCAGACCAACGAGTCACTGCGCGCCAACACGATCGAAGAGGTCTATGAGCTGGCCGACGCAATAATCGATTCCGACGATGCCAACATCCGCAAGGAGCTTGGCGACGTGTTGTTGCACGTGCTCTTCTATTCCAAAATCGGAGAGGAGAAGGGGACGTTTGACATAGTCGACGTGTGTGACTCGCTCAACTCTAAACTCATATTCCGCCACCCACACATATTCGGCGACGTCAAGGCCGACGATGCCGAAACCGTGATACAGAACTGGGAAGCCCTGAAGCTGAAAGAAAAGGGTGGCAACAAGACGGTGCTGGCCGGAGTGCCACGCTCACTTCCGGCACTGATCAAGGCATTCCGCATGCAGGAAAAAGTGGCCCACGTGGGCTTCGACTGGGAAACGCCGGATCAGGTGTGGGACAAAGTGCGGGAGGAGTTGGCCGAATTTGAAGCTGAAGCCAAAGCCGGCAACAAAGAAAACATGGAAGCCGAGATGGGCGACGCATTTTTCGCACTGATCAATGCGGCCAGACTCTACGGCATCAATCCGGAAAACGCACTGGAACGCACCAACCGCAAGTTCATGAACCGGTTTAACTACGTGGAGAGGAAAGCCCACGAAGCCGGCAAGCAGCTCACTGACATGAGCCTCGGCGAAATGGACGCACTCTGGAACGAAGCCAAGGCATCGGAACGCCACGACGACGCCACCAAATCCAATCAATAACAGACAATATGAAGAGCAACCTCCGCAACGTGATATTCATTTCGGCACTGATGGCCCTGATCGGGGCAGCAGTGGCCGAAGGCAGACTCAACACCATCACAGGCCGCCGACAGAACGCCCACCAGATGACCGCAGTGATAGACTCGGTGATGCAGCGTGAAGACGTGGCGCGCGTGTATTGCCGCATAGTGGGCAAGCCCCATACCTCACAGCGCATCGACTCGATATACATCACTCTGCCCGATGGCTCGGCCATGAACGCCATCGATATCGACCCCATATACTTCAATCGCGGATTTCAGTGGGAAGACGAAAGCGAGATGCCGCTGGAGATTGACTTCAACCCGACTGGCAGGCAGCTCGGTAAGTTTCAGATGACTATGGTCACCCCCTATGGCAAAGTGGCCACAGCCTGGACCGGGAAATGATCCTCTGCATCACGGAGAAACCATCGGTAGCAGCCGATATAGCCCGCATCATAGGCGCCAACACCCGCCGCGAAGGATACTTCGAGGGAGGTGACTACAAAATCACATGGACATTCGGCCACCTATGTGAGCTGAAAGAGCCCCATGACTACACTGATATGTGGAAGCGATGGTCACTGTCGTCGCTCCCGATGATACCTGACCGGTTCAGCATCAAGCTCAAGAGAGACAAAGGCATAGAAACCCAGTTCAAGGTGATAAAAAACCTCGTGGCCCAGGCCTCGGAGGTGATAAACTGCGGCGACGCCGGCCAGGAGGGCGAACTGATACAGCGATGGGTGCTGCAACTGGCCGGTTGCCGTGTGCCGGTGAAGCGGCTCTGGATCTCGTCGCTCACCGACGAAGCCATACGTGCCGGATTTGCCGACCTTAGGCCGGAGCAGGCGTTCGGCAACCTGTATCTGGCCGGCTTGTCGCGCGCAGTGGGCGACTGGTTGCTCGGCATGAACGCCACCCGCCTATATTCGCTAAAATATTCCGGACCGGGACAGGTGCTGTCGATAGGCCGCGTGCAAACCCCCACCCTCGCCCTGGTAGTGAAACGCCAGCTCGAAATAGCTGATTTCCGGCCTCAAGACTACTGGGAACTGAAAACGGTGTATCGCGACGCCACATTCTCGGCCGCCAAAGGGCGTTTTGAATCGGAAGCCGAAGGCCAGGAGGCTCTGCAACGCATAGCCGCGGCTCCGCTCACCATCACATCGGTGAGCAAAAAGGCCGGGCGCGAGGCTCCGCCACGATTGTTTGACCTGACGTCGCTCCAAGTCGAATGCAACAAACGCTTCGGGTGGACCGCCGACCAGACCCTGCGCCTCATACAGAGCCTCTATGAAAAGAAGGTGACTACCTATCCGCGCGTCGACACCACATACCTGCCCGAAGATGTCTATCCGAAGATTCCCGACATACTCCGGCAAATGACACCATACGCTCCGCAGACAGCCCCGATACTTGCCGGAAAGCTACCGAAGAGCAAAAAAGTGTTTGACAACTCCAAGGTAACCGACCACCACGCCATCATACCCACCGGCCAAGCACCAAACCTGCTGATGGGCGACGAGCGCCAGATGTATCACCTTATAGCCATGCGGTTTATCGCGGCATTCTATCCTGACTGCGAATTCTCGACCACTACGGTGCTCGCCGAGGCGGCCGACGTGCCGTTCAAGGCCACGGGCAAGGTGATCATGAAACCGGGCTGGCGCGCCCTCTTTGCCGACCGCCAGGAGCAGATCAACAGCTCCGACTCCGAGGCGCTGCTCCCGGACTTCACCGAAGGAGAAAGCGGCCCACATAAACCGGCCCTGCAGAAAAAGCAGACACAGCCACCAAAACCATATACCGAAGGCACCCTGCTCCGCGCCATGGAGTCAGCAGGCAAGACTGTCGACGACGAAGAACTGCGTGACGCACTGAAAGAAAACGGCATAGGGCGCCCGTCGACGCGCGCTGCGATAATCGAAACACTATTCCGCCGCCACTACATAGCCCGCGAGAAGAAAAACATCGTGGCAACACAAGCCGGAATAGACCTGATAGCCCTGATCAAAGAGGAACTGCTCAAGAGCGCCAAACTCACCGGCATCTGGGAAAACAAACTTAGGCGCATCGAGCGCGGCGAATATTCTCCCACGGAGTTCATCGACGAGCTGAAGCAGATGATCGGCGAGATCGTGATCAGCGTGCTGTCAGACAACACCAACCGCAAGATCCTGATCGAAGAGGACAAAAAAGCCACAACAGCCAAGGGCCCCAGACAGAGCAAACCACGCGCACCGCGCATCAAGTCGCTCGAAGAGATTGCATGTCCGATGTGCGGCGAGGGCCATCTGCTCAAAGGACGCACAGCCTACGGCTGCTCACGTTTCCGCGAGGGGTGCACGTTGCGCCTTGATTTCAACGAATATCCCGCCGACCTCACCCCGTCACGCCTGCGCACCCGCCTCAGCAAAGCCAAACTATGAGCATCACCATACAGTATCTCATAGTCGGCATTATCACAGGCATCTGCATAGCCATAGCCGCAAGAGCAATATACCGGACCATACGGCGCCCGTCATCATCACGCTGCGCCAACTGCAGCACCACTGACTGCCCTCTGCGCAAGAAATAACCATTCACACATATATATGCGAAAATTCTCCTTTCTCATCACCCTACTCACCATTCTTACGCTAACCTGCAATTGCTTCAGCCAGGCCATAGACGGAACGTGGTCAGGGAAGCTCTACCTCGGCAACAACCACTCGCTGAAAATCGTGCTGCACATATCCCGTGCCGACACAACCGTGACAATGGACTCTTCGGATCAGGGGACATATGGCATCGAAAGTCAGGTAATTCGCCTGACTGATGACTCCGTCAGCTTCCGCATACCATCGCTAATGGTAAACTATGATGGCAAACTCAACGACGGAAAAATAGACGGCACATTCATACAAGGCAACGCGAAGATACCGCTCACACTCACCTATGGAGCTGACAAAGCGCTCCGTCCGCAGACTCCGCAACCACCGTTTCCCTACTCCACCGAAGAGATCAATATTGAAAACCGGGCCGGAGGATCGGTTCTCGCAGGCACATTGACTGTTCCGGCCGACTGTTCCTCCTCGACTCCCATAGCAGTACTCGTGTCAGGCAGCGGGTACCAGAATCGCGACGAAGAACTATTCGAGCACAAACCGTTTGCCGTCATTGCCGATTACCTTGCCCGCAATGGCATAGCCTCTCTCCGCTATGATGACCGCGGCTTCGGCCAATCGACCGGCGATGTGGAGTCGGCCACTACTGCTGATTTTGCAGGCGATACCCGCGCCATAATCAACTGGCTCCGCGATCAGCGACGGTTTGGCAAAGTCGGCATCATCGGCCATAGCGAAGGAGGTCAGATCGCCTATATGCTGGGAGCCGAAAGCCATGGCCCGGACTTCATCGTCTCCATTGCCGGGCCTGTTATCAAAGGATCCAAAACCATAGCATACCAGAACAAAGTAGCGCTGCTCTCCTCCGGCATAGACGAACAGACAGCCGAAGAATTCGCGTCAGCTCTGGAAAAGGTATTTGAATACAAACTGGCCAATCCCGAAGAAGCCCTGACAAATGCCGACAAGATAGTCAACAGCCTATATCAGGTCCACACCGGCAATCCGATGACCGCACAGCTTGCCGCCTCGCTCCGCGCTGTCCTCACGGCACCCCCGACAAATCTCTGGATGGTCTACTTCTTGGGCTACGACCCTGCGGCCGACATCAGGGCGCTGAATATTCCCGCACTCATCATCTTCGGCGAAAAAGACCGGCAAGTACCGCCATCGCTCAATGCAGATGAAGCGCGCAAACTATGCCCCACAGCTGAAGTGATCACCTATCCGGACCTGAACCATATGATGCAGCACTCCGTCACAGGAGCCGTCGAAGAATATTCAACCATAGAAGAAACCATCTCTCCCGAAGTTCTCGCCAGAATCGTTTCCTTCATCAGCGAATGACATTCGCCGAGATAGGGTTTGACGATTCAGGGAATTTTTCGTAATTTTGTGGCTTAATTGAGTTGATCCGAAATGAAGAATATCCGAAATTTCTGCATAATAGCCCATATTGACCATGGCAAGAGCACTCTGGCAGACCGTCTGCTGGAATACACCAAAACCGTGGCACAGAAAGATCTGCAGGCACAGGTGCTCGACGACATGGAACTGGAGCGCGAGCGCGGCATCACCATCAAGAGCCATGCCATACAGATGGACTATGAGCTTGATGGCGAAAAATACGTGCTGAACCTTAGCGACACTCCGGGACACGTGGTCTTCTCTTATGATGTGTCACGCTCGATAGCGGCATGCGAGGGCGCACTGCTGATTGTCGATGCCACACAGGGCATTCAGGCACAGACCATCTCCAATCTCTATATGGCCATAGACAACGATCTGGAGATCATACCGGTGCTCAACAAAGTAGACCTTGATTCCGCCAAGCCGGAAGAGGTCGAGGACCAGATCATCGACCTGCTCGGCTGCAAGCGTGAGGAGATAATCCGTGCCAGCGGCAAAACCGGATTCGGTGTTGACGAAGTGCTTCGCGCCATCGTGGAACGGGTTCCTGCTCCCAAAGGTGATCCCGAGGCTCCGCTGCAGGCGCTGATATTTGACTCGGTGTTCAACCCCTTCCGCGGCATCATCGCCTACTTCAAGATTGTCAACGGCACCATACGTCAGGGCGACTTTGTGAAATTCGTCAACACCGGCAAGGAATACAATGCTGACGAAATCGGAATACTCCGCCTCGACATGGAGCCTCGCAAACAGCTCTCGGCAGGCAATGTGGGCTATATAATATCCGGTATCAAGACATCACGCGAGGTCAAGGTGGGCGACACAATCACCCACGTGGCCCGTCCATGCTATTCCAAGGTCGTGCCCGATTCCCTCGGCATCCGCCATATCGTCCTGCCTTACAG
>CAZKRV010000094.1:0-7744 GCA_964555345.1 uncultured Bacteroides sp. | reverse complement strand
CGATGCAGCTCTTGCAGAGTTCGAAGCTGTCACCATGGTCAAGGTGAAGCACGATCTGGGGATTTTCCCAGCCGAGTTCCTTGGCATAAGCCACAGCGCCCTGGGCCATATAGCGGAGCAGGGTTGCGTTGGCGTAGTTGCGGGCACCTTTCGACACCTGGAGGATCACGGGCGACTTCTCTTCGGCAGCAGCCTTGATGATGGCCTGAAGCTGCTCCATATTGTTGAAGTTAAAAGCGGGGATAGCATATCCGCCCTTGATGGCCTTGGCAAACATTTCCTTGGTGTTAACCAGACCTAATTCTTTGTAACTTACCATTTTGGTTGAATATTTAAATAATTGGGTTTGAGTTTTCGATTACGAGTGCAAAGTTAGCGATTTTCGCGGTAATATGCAAAATTTTTCACTTGACATCTTCCCACTCCACATCGGTGATCTGCTCCTCGACGCGGACCCCGGTGGATCCGTCAGGGCGCTCCGAAGCGGTGACCGTGGCCGAAGTTTCGGTGAACTTAACGTATTCGCCCACGTCGCCGTCAATCTTCTTGCGGCGGTAGCGGGGAGTGCTCCAGCCGCCCTTGCGCTCACGCGGACGCGACGCCTCGCGGGCCTTGGACTGGGCCTGGCGATAGGCCCGGTGGAGCTGACTCATCGGCCGAATCAGCCACATAAGCCTCCGGACCACGAACCAGATCAGGCAAACCAGAAACAGGCAGAAAATAAAGCTCATGGCAAGAAGGGATAGATCAGTCCGAGTATAATATAGAGGAGTATGGTGAGGGCGAATCCGGACAGGCCGAACAGAATCACGAGAATCACAGCCGAAATAAGCGTGATATAACGCATCACGTTTTCGGTGGAAAGACGGAAGTCATGAAACTTGAGCGAGAACAGCGGAATAGAATCAAGCATTAGCTGTGACACAAGTACCGTGGAGACCATCATGACAGTAGGACTGAGCGGACCGTGGGACTGAATGAAGCTGACAGCGCCTATCCAGAACAGCGCATTGGCCGGCACGGGCAGACCTATGAACGAAGTGGTCTGACGGGTATCGACGTTAAATTTGGCCAGACGCAGACCGGCGCAGATAGGAATCACTATAGCGCACCAGCTGTATTCTGCGGGGAAAGCATTGTAGACCATGGCGGCGGGAGCCACACCGAAACTCACCAGATCGCTGAGCGAGTCCAGCTCCTTGCCCATATCGGAATAGGCTTTGAGCAAACGGGCCATGGCTCCATCAAGAAAATCAAAAACCGCAGCGGCAAATATAGCCAGACTTGCCTCAAAGAAATGACCTCCAAAGGCAAGGGCCACAGCTATGCAACCCGAGGCGAGGTTGAGGCATGTGATGGTGTTGGGTATAGCGGAAATGATTCGTTTAAGCATTGTTTTCAGTCTTTTGTGACGATGCGGGACGCAGGCGTGCCACTTCAGTGATGCCACCGATGGTCTTGTCCTTGATATTGACCAGGATTTCAGTACCGAGAGGGAGATAGATGTCTACTCGCGAGCCGAATTTAATGAATCCCATGTGGTCCTCAATCGAGGCTTCGACGCCGGGTTCGGCATAAGTGACGATGCGGCGGGCCATGGCACCGGCCACCTGACGCACCAGTATGTCCTGACCGGACTCGGTGCGGATCACGATGGTGCTGCGCTCATTTTCAGTGCTTGACTTTGGCAGCCATGCGCTCAGGAATCGGCCGGAGTGATGGGCAGTGTAGATCACTTCGCCATTAACCGGAAACCAGTTGGCATGCACGTCAAAAATGGTCATGAACACCGACAGCTGTATCACGCGGCGGTGAAGATATTCAGTCTCTTCTGTTTCTTCGAGAGCCACGACGGTGCCGTCAACAGAGCTGACGACCACATTCTCGGGATCGCCGGTAAATTTACGTTTTGGAGAGCGAAAAAAATTGGCCAGCAGCCCATAAAGGATCACCGACACTGTCGTGACCGCTATACCGGCAGGGCGTGATAGCCACCAGCAGAGAAGGCATACAGCCAGCAATATGATGAATACCGTGATGAGAATGCCGGTCCCTTCACGATGAATTTTTACCCTTCTGAGTTTCTTGCGCATGTCCCGGGTTATGATTTATCAGTTATAGAGTGGGCAAAGTTAGTGAAAATTTAGCAAAACCGCATAATTTTCTACGGTCAAATTTCAAATCAGACAAAAACGCCACTCATTTTGAGCAACCAACCCGTTTTTTCAACGGAGGGAATCAGTCGTAAAGAGAGGACAAGTAGGCACGCACCTGGTCAGCGGTGGGATTGACAGCGACTATGATGCCGTCGGGACCGACAAGATAGGTGGAGCCGGCGGCATTCTGTATGCGATATTTGGCCCAGATGGCATTGGCATCGGCCAGTTCAATGAGGTTGAGCCATGGATAACCGTCCTGTTCTATAGCCTTGACCATAGCGGCGGAGTCACGCAACTCGCGGGCCACACCCACAATCACAAATCCTTTAGGCGCAAATTCTTCATAGACAGGAATCATCGACTTTGAAGTGCGGCGACACGGACCGCACCACGATGCCCAAAGATCGATCAGCGCCGGGCGCCCCTTGATTTTTTCACTGAGAGTGTGAATATTACCATCGAGATCAGGAGCCGAGAAGTCTATAATCGGATTGCCCGGCACAGGTTCGGTGGTCGATGCGAGCGCAGCCAGATAAGCGTCGTAAGGGTGGCCGGGAAGTTTTCCGGCAAAAGCACGGAGATAGGATTCGACAATGCGGGAGGTTTCTTCGCGATACCAGGCCAGCGAGGCCAGGGTGTAAAGTCCGGCCACAGGGCTGAGTTTCTCGGCTTCGTTAAGCTGCATATTCAGCATATCATTCTCAACAAACCGCTTCAAAGCCTGCTCAGCGGCATTGCCTTCCGGAGTCACAGCCTCGCCACGCTTAAACAAAGCATTGATCATTGCACCGAGAGAATCACGCTCCTCTGGGTGCTCACCGATTCGTTTAACAGCAGCATAATATTCAGGGACATAGAAAGTTTCAGATTTCATCAGAGAATCATAGCGGATACATTCGGGCGAAGAATGATACATATCGTTGATCTTACGGGACAATTCAAAAAGTTGAGCCGAAAGGCTGCCGGCTGGAGCATCTACGTCAATATTACTAACGGATCCATCATCATCGTAGGAGAAAGCAACGTCGATTTCGCCATCTTCCGCCATAAAGCGACCATTGCGGAAAGCATACTTTTTCAGTTCAATACCGTCGGAGATATTGTAAACCTCATGTTCATTGACATAAAGATCATAAACGAACCGGCCACTGTCTACCGGAATCCAGACAACCTCGTCAGGCATACGCGCCTGGTCAAGATGAAGCCCGACGAATCCGGACGGACCGGAGGCTGTGCCGTTGATCCGGGTATGAATTTTGGCATCCGGAGCGTTACCGGACAAGGAGATACCGGAAATCAGCACTGACTCTCCATCAACCAGACTCACCGACCCATCGGCAACCTTCACAGGATCAAACGCCACAGAAAAGTCAAAACGACCGGACTCAGGCATAGGCTGCTTCATACCGAATTCATAGCCGCGCGCAAAACGCACGTCATAGACAGTGCCGGTACTGTCACCGACCAGTTTGGGCGAATCCATAGAGCACCAGTAACCCGGAAGATGAATGAACGACAGGTTGAGCACGGCAGCGGTGTCGGTCAGTTCAACCGAACGCAGCAAGCCGAACTGAAAACCGCCTGTAGACCGGACATGAGGAGCCACAACAGTGCGGGCCGAAGCCATGAGCGACGCGGCGCAGACAAACGCCAGAGCAAGCCTTTTCATACAGAATCGATAATAATGTAATAAATATATCATTGCAAATATAGCGTTTTTAGTTTAATTAGATGCACAAAACAGAGAAAAGGTTACATACGGATTTGGCCCAATGGCGGTTTTTCCGTAATTTTGCAATCCAAACGAATATACAAAATGGGCAAAAGGAAGAAAGAGTTGCCGGTAATTACCGGCGTTGAGATAACCGACGTGGCGGCCGAAGGCAATGCACTGGCCCGCGTCAACGACATGGTCGTGTTCATACCGTTCGGTGCTCCAGGCGACGTAGCCACGGTGAAACTGACAAAAAAGAAAAAGTCGTGGGCCGAAGGACGCATTGAGGAACTGACCGTGGCCTCGCCCGTGAGGCAGACTCCGCCGTGCGAACACTTCGGTGTGTGTGGCGGCTGTCGCTGGCAGCACCTGCCCTATGAGCTACAGCTTGACTGCAAGCGCAGACAGGTGACCGACGCCCTTGACCGAATAGCCAAGATCCCCCACCCTGAGGTGGCCCCTACCCTCGGATCGGAAAAGATCTGGGACTATCGCAACAAGATGGAATATACATTCTCGGCCAAATCATGGCTCACGCCGGAGCAGTTGGCTTCGGCTCAGGAGTTTGATGAACGCCGCGCTGCCGGATTTCACATTCCGGGAGCATTCGACAAAGTGCTTGACATACACTACTGTCATCTGCAGGATGCAGGCATCGGCAATGACCTGCGCAATTTCGTGAAGGAATTAGGCCGTGAACGCAACCTGTCGTTTTACGATCTCAGGGCCAATGCCGGACTGCTACGCACGATGATGATACGCACGGCATCGACCGGACAGGTGATGGTGGTGATGTGTTTCGGCGAAGATGACCGCGAGGGAATAGCTACGGTGATGAATGCCATAGCCGATCGCTTCGGCGACCGGATCACCTCACTGCTCTATGTGATCAACCTGAAGGTCAACGACACGATTACCGATCAGGAGATACTGACATGGAGCGGACAGCCATATATAGAAGAGGAGATGGAAGGCCTGCGTTTCAGGGTCGGCCCAAAATCATTTTACCAGACAAATTCGCGTCAGGCCCTGCGACTCTACACAGTGGCACGCGACATGGCCGGGCTGACCGGCGACGAGTTGGTGTATGACCTATACACCGGCACCGGCACGATAGCCAACTTCGTTGCCCGGCAGGCACGCCACGTGGTGGGTATAGAATATGTGGAAGAGGCCATTGCCGACGCCAAGGTCAATTCCGCAATCAACGGCATAGCAAACACCGAGTTCTATGCCGGCGACATGAAAGACGTGCTCACCCCTGATTTCATTGCAAAGCATGGCAGGCCGGACGTGATGATCGTGGATCCGCCGAGGGCAGGCATGCACCAGTCTGTGGTCGACGTGATACTGGAAGCCGAACCGAAACGCATAGTCTATGTGAGCTGCAATCCGGCAACCCAAGCCCGCGATCTGGAACTGCTCCATGCCAAATATGACGTGGCGGCCGTGCAGCCGGTAGATATGTTCCCACACACCGCCCACGTCGAAAACGTGGTCAGGCTGGAGCGCAGGAACTGATCGCCGAATTATAATAATGAGGATCGCCTGTGACCTCGCGCCCCACCCAATCCGGTAACACCACAGGGTAATCGGCCGCAGGAAGCTCAACCTCGGCCACTATGAGACCTGGGCACGGAGAGGCGAACTCGTCGACCTCCCACACAAGGCCGTCGGGACCGGGCACGATGTGGCGCACCTTATCAATAATCGCGCCGGAACAAATATCCAGCATGGCGGCCGCATCAGCCGCAGGCACCTCATATTCCCATTCGCTCCTGACGGCGCCACAGTTGCGTCCCTTGACAGTGAGAAAACCCCGGTCACCTTTCAGGCGCACCCTGACGGTGGCCTCCGGGCGAGGCGACAGATAACCCTGGCGAATGCGCACAGAAGCAGTGGACAGACGGCGAAAACCGTCATTAGCCACCAAAAATTTACGTTCAATTTCAGTTGCCATGGCACAAAATTAGCGAAAATTTTGATAATTGACGAAATTTCACTAACTTTGCACCCGCTAAACGCAACAAACCAACAAAATCAATTTCATTAACCTACACAAAATGAACAACTACGAAACCGTTTTCATTCTGACTCCCGTTTTGTCTGACGCACAGATGAAGGAAGCGGTAGAAAAGTTCACCAAGGTGCTGACCGAATGCGGCGCAACCATCGTGAATGAAGAAAACTGGGGCCTGCGCAAACTCGCCTATCCCATCGAGAAGAAGACCACCGGCTACTATACTCTGGTGGAATTCGACGCAACCCCCGACACCGTCAAGAAACTGGAAACCGCTTATCGCCGTGACGAACGCGTGATCCGCTTCCTCACTTTCCGTCTTGACAAATATGCCAAGGAATATGCCGACAAGCGTCGCGCTCGCCGCGCAGCCGCTCCCGCCGCCACCGAGGCCCCCGCAACCGAAGTTGAACAAGCACCCGCTGCTGAATAATCACCCCTATCACCATCATGGCACAAGCAAATTCCGAAATCCGCTATCTCACCCCCATGTCGGTAGATAAGTCCAAGAAAAAATACTGCCGCTTCAAGCGCAGCGGTATCAAGTATATCGACTACAAGGATCCCGAATTCCTCAAAAAGTTCCTCAACGAACAGGGCAAGATCCTTCCCCGTCGCATCACCGGCACCTCGCTGAAGTTCCAGCGCAGAGTGGCTCAGGCCGTTAAGCGTGCCCGCCACCTGGCCCTGCTGCCCTTCGTAACCGACCTTATGAAATAACCCGTAAACGATTAGGAGACAAAGCATTATGAAACTGATTCTTATCGAAGATGTCCCCAATCTGGGATACAAGGACGACGTAGTGGAAGTTCGCGACGGTTATGGCCGCAACTACCTGATTCCTCAGCAGAAAGCTGTGATCGCTACCCCCTCCGCACTGAAAGTGCTCGCCGAAAACCAGCGTCAGCGTGCCCACAAGCTCGCCCAGATCAAGGCCGACGCCGAAGCCGCTGCAGCCGCACTCGAAGGAGTAGCACTGACCATCGCCGCCAAGACCGCCGCTACCGGCACCATCTACGGCGCAGTCAACGCAGCCTCCATCGCTGAAGCCCTCGAAAAGCTCGGCCACAACGTTGACCGCAAGCTCATCAACCTCAAAGACGCTATCAAAGAAGTCGGCAACTACACCGCCACCATCAAATTCCACCGCGACGTTACCGTCGAAATCCCCGTGGAAGTTGTGGCTGAAGTCGTTGCAGAATAAGCTTCGGCAATACGCCCCACACACAAAACCGGGAATTGCGTCAAATATTAGACGCAATTCCCGGCTTCTCTTTTTGCATATCTCAAAATAAATCCGTAACTTTGCAGCACCGCAATGCCCGGATGGCGGAATCGGTAGACGCGCCGGTCTCAAACACCGGTGGGGCGACCCATCTCGGTTCGAGCCCGAGTCCGGGTACTGAAAGAGGCTGTGTCAAAATAGACACAGCCTCTTTTTTTACCCCCTAATTTTTTTTGTTGGAGGGTTTATATGTATTTACCCTTGTCATTTAGAAAATTTAACATTTGACATATTGTCTTGTTTAACAATTTATTATCTCATACTAACGCCTAATTTCCACAGATTTTAGGCATTTTTTGGCTCTGTCTCAAAAAGTCACCAAAGTTAATAAACCCAACCCCAAACAGGTTGGACTATGAACGAATTAAACTTTGGACGATTTAACTCGCTGTATGACTTCTTTGAAGCCTTTCCAACGGAAGAAAGTTGCATCGCTTTCCTTGAAAGTAAACGTTGGGAGAATGGAGTGGTATCTCCTTACGACCCTTTGTCAAAGGTTTACCGCCGTGGTGATGGTATGTATCGGTGTAAGAACACGGGCAAAAATTTCAATGTCAGAGTAGGCA
>CAZKRV010000093.1:0-7779 GCA_964555345.1 uncultured Bacteroides sp. | reverse complement strand
ATGCCCCTCTCGGGATTAGTTTCTGACCAGGCTTTGGCCGGAGATAGTCAGCCAATAGAGTTTTCTATCGCTAATTTATTTGCAAAAATCGGTGAGGTTATGTAACTTTGCGTGGCAATGGAAAACCTGATCTACGTATTGCTGCGGGGTTTCGCTATCGGAGTGCTGATTTCGGCCCCAATGGGTCCGATCGGCATGCTGGTGATCCAACGCACGCTTAACAAGGGTCGCTGGGCCGCTTTCTTCACCGGAATCGGCGCAAGCCTCAGCGATCTGGTCTATTGTCTGCTCACTGGATTCGGCATGAGTTTCATCACCGAATTCGTGGAGCAGAATCAGGTTGTGCTCCAACTTGTAGGTTCGGTGGTGCTTGCCGCGTTTGGCGTATACCTTTTCCGCAACAATCCGGCACGTGCGCTCCGCAAGCCCGGCCCGGGGGCCAACACTTATTGGAAAGACATGATGACCGGCTTCCTGTTCACCGTGTCCAATCCATTGATACTCTTCTTTATAATCGGCTTATTCGCCCGGTTTAACTTTTTGATTCCTGAGTTGGAGTTTTATCACTACGTGTCGGGCTATGTCAGCATCATGGTCGGCGCACTGTTCTGGTGGTTCTCGATCACTTATTTTGTCAACAAGGTGCGCACTCATTTCAATGTGCGCTCCCTATGGCTTGTCAACCGCATCATCGGATCTCTGCTGATCATCTTCTCGCTGGTAGGTGCCGTGACTGGCGCGGGAGATCTGCTCGGCTGGTGACACCGGAACTACTGGCACGATTTTTGCTCAGTCAGTTAACGAAATGAAAAATCCTGAAAAAGAACGTGCTGCAGTGGAGTTGATGCTCCGCCGCCAGCAACTCCACGATGCCATAGAGCGTCTACGCATACTCGCACCGGCAGACCAATGGCAGATCATGTCGGAACTTGACCGCGCCGAGCAGGACTATAAGCTCATGCTCCGCTATGCCTTTAACTCCGCCGCCCCTGACCCGGAGCGCACGCGGCTTCATGCCGACATATCCCGGCGTCTGCGTGGGGTGCTGCTTTTGATTGTGCGGCGAGCGATCGCCGTGGACTCTCCGTCACTCTACTTTTCCACCCTGCGCTATGAGCAGACCCGTCCCTCCGATTCCATCGCTTCGCTCATCGGAGCCTATCGTTCCGGACTGTCCGGAGCGTCGCTTTTTGCCCGCAGCACGGGACTGGACGGCGGAAAATCACTGACTCCGGTGGAGCGTGAGCGGAGCGAACGCCGCATATTCAACCGCGTCTGGACCACATTTCCCCTCTCGGCTTCCGATGCCGAAGCCATCGGATCGTTGTGGGCCGATCCGGCCATGCCTGATCGCCTTCCCGTCATGCTCGTCGGCGCACTGCTCATGGGTTCATTGGAATATCCCGACGATGAAGCTCTGCGCCTGTTGCTCGACGCGGCGCTGACCGGATCTACCACCAGGCTCAAGATGCGTGCCGCCACCGCTGCCCTGCTGCTGATCGGCACCCGCGCCGGCGCGCCGATGCCTCGTGCCGTCACTTCCCGCCTCGATTCTCTGGCTGAGACTCCGGAGTGGAAACAGACCGTGTTGCTCGTGTGGAAACACTTCATGCATTCGAAGATAACCGACCGTATCGATGGCAAGTTCCGCGATGAAGTGCTCCCGGCCATGATGAAGCTCTCTGACAAGATGCCCGACCTTTCCAGCTTTGCCGATCCTGAAGCGCTGATGGAGCGCAATCCGCAGTGGGAGGAGATGTTTGAAAAGAGCGGCATCGGCGATAAACTCGCTGAGCTGTCGAAGATGCAGCAGGAGGGTGCCGACCTCTATCACTCCACCTTCTCCATGCTCAAGTCCTATCCGTTTTTCAACGAGATGGCAAACTGGTTCATGCCTTTCGATCCGGAGCACACCGATGCCGTCAGCGCCATAGGTCACGACACGTCGCTGGCCGACGTGGTGGGGGTAACCCCGTTTATGTGCGACAGCGACAAATATTCATTCCTTTTCTCGCTCAATCATATTCCGGCCCAGCAGCGTGATCTGCTGCGCGGGCAGCTCAACGCTCATTCGGAGCAGATGGCCCGCATGGCTGCCGGCGATATGCTTCCCGAAGAGAAACAGCGCGAGAACTTCGTCAATAAGTTCATGCAGGACCTCTATCGGTTCTTCTCGCACTTCAGGCGCAAGGAAGAATTTGACAATCCGTTTGACGGAATGCTTGACCTGACGGCGCTCCATCTTGGTGCCGATCCCGACACCTTGCGCACCGTGGCTGAACTCTGCTTCCGATACGGATATTACACCGAAGCGCTCAGCCTGTTCGAGCAAATTCCGGCCGATGCCGTGACCTTGCAGAAACGTGGCTATGCCCTGCAACGCACCGGTCGTCTGCAGGAAGCTCTTGCCGCCTTTGAGAAGTCGGAGCTGATGGAGGCAGACAATGCCTACACCCTGCGCCGCATAGCCTCGCTACACCGTCGGCTCGGCCACCCGGCCCGTGCGCTCGACTACTTCCGCAGGCTTCAGAAACTGCAGCCCGACGATGTCAGCGCAGTGCTCTCCGAGGGCCACTGCCACCTTGACCTCGGCCAGTATCACGATGCGCTCCACTGCTACTATCGTGCCGAGTTCATGGACGAATCATCGCTCAAGCCCGTGAGGCCTATAGCCTGGGTTACGCTCCTGATGAAAGACTTCGACACCAGCCGACGATATTATGACCGGCTGCTCACGCAGACTACTCCGGAACCTGACGATTATCTCAACATGGGTCACCTGCAGCTGGCGTGCGGAAACCCGCGCGAAGCCCTCAATTTCTATCGCCTATATGCCGACGGCAAGGGGATAGACCGGCTGCGCGAAGCCCTTGAGTCTGACCGCCACATGCTCAACGGTGCAGGCATCGACACATCTATTATTCCATTGATCATAGACTCCATATTATATGACTGAAAACCCTCTTCTCCTTCCGTTTGACACTCCTCCTTTCAGCAAAATCAAGGTTGCTGACTTCTCACCGGCCATCGATGCCGCCATTGCTGCCGCGCGTGCCGACATCGATGCGATAACGTCAAATCCTGAACCGCCCACATTTGAAAACACGATCGAGGCCTACGAGCGCTCCGGCTCGCTGCTCGACCGCGTGCTCGGCGTGTTTTATCCACTGCTTTCGGCTGATGCCGACGAGGCTATGATGGATCTTTCCATTGACGTTTCAGCCCGGCTGAGCGAATATTCTGCCGATGTGAGCCTCAACCAAGAGTTGTTTAACCGTGTGAAGCACGTCTACGACCGCCGTGACCAACGTCCTGACCTCACCCCCGAACAGATAACCCTGCTCACCGACACCTACCTCGGATTCACACGCTCCGGCGCTCTGCTTGAGGGCGATGACCGGCAGCGCTACCGCGAGATCACCTCGCGCCTGTCGGAACTCACCACCCGGTTCGGCCAAAATGTGAAGAAGGAACTGGCCACCTACCGCATCGATATCGATGACCCTGCCCGGCTCTCAGGTCTGCCTGACCACATAAAGTCCGATGCCGAGGAACTGGCGCGCAGCGAGGGGCGCAATGCCCGCTGGGCCCTGACACTGGAGCAGCCCGTTTATATGGCCGTCATGAAGCTGGCCGATGACCGCGAGTTGCGGCGTGAGCTATATCTGCTCTACACCGCACGCAACACCTCCGGCACTTACAATAACCTTCCGCTCATCACCGAAATCTCCCATCTGCGCCTGCAGCTGGCCCGTCTGCTCGGCTACTCTGACTTCGCCTCCTACAAATTGGAGCGCACCATGGCCGAAACTCCTGCCGCGGTTTATGACCTGCTTGAGCGGCTGCGCGAGGCTTACACTCCCGCCCTTGTCTCCGAACTCAAAGAGATCGAGGAGTTTGCCGGAATGAAACTCGAGCCGTGGGACTATTCCTATCAGGCAAACCGTCTGCGTCGTCATCTTCATGACTTCGACGAAGAGGCGCTGCGTCCGTATTTTGAGTTGAACAAAGTGATAGAAGGAGTGTTTGGCCTCGCCACCAGGCTCTATGGCATACGCTTCGAGGCCGCCCCGGCCATCGATGTCTACCACCCTGACGTGAAGGCTTTCCGGGTAACAGACTCCGATGGATCGGAACTTGGACTGCTTTACACTGACTTCTTCCCCCGACCCGGCCGTAAAAGTCCCGGAGCGTGGATGACCGACTTTCGCGAAGCCGACGCAACGCACCGTCCGCAGGTCAACATAGTGATGAATTTCACCAAACCGGGTGCCGGACGGCCGTCGCTGCTCACTCCGTCTGAAGTCGAGACATTCCTCCACGAATTCGGCCATTCGCTTCACTCACTGCTCACCCGTGCACATTATAAATCGCTATCAGGCACCAACGTGCGCCGTGACTTTGTGGAACTCCCTTCGCAGTTCATGGAAAACTTCCTGACCCGCGGTGAATTCCTCAACTCCTTTGCCCGTCACTTCCGGACCGGAGAGCCGATACCACAGCAACTCATAGACCGTATGGTCGCCGCCCGACGCTTTGGCGCGGCCTATGCCTGCGTGCGCCAGCTGTCATTCGGATTCCTTGACATGGCGTGGCACACCATCACTGCCCCTGTCACTGATCCTGCCGACTTCGAGCGTCGCGCCACGGCGCTTGTCACTCCCATTCCCGTGCCGCAGAGCGCGCTGACTTCACCTCAGTTCGGTCACATATTCTCCGGAGGCTATGCTGCAGGCTATTATTCCTACAAGTGGGCTGAAGTGCTTGATGCCGACGCATTTGCCATGTTTGACGAATTAGGGCCATTCAGCGGCACTCCCGCCGATGCATTCCGCCACCACATACTGGAACGCGGAGGCACGGAGCACCCTGCGCTCCTCTATCGCCGCTTCCGTGGACGTGACGCCACCATCGACGCCCTTCTTCACCGCGACGGCATCTCTGCCTGCGGATAGTTGATGAACACGAGATAGTTGCCATCAGCGCGGATCGTAAACCGGTCGGAGGTGGTCTCGTTGAGAGTCCCCTGCCACCAACTGTTGAAATCGCGTATGGGGTAACGTAAGCCTTGGGCACTCAGTCCTGTGGCTCCAAAATTGAAGATGGAGATCTGGGTGCCTGCCTGGCAATGAAACTCCCTATTGCCGTTCACCGGTATGAAAACCCCGAAGTCGGTATATGCCCGCGCTTCGATGCCATAGGCAAGGTAGTCGACAAGCAGACTGAGATTGCCCAGCGTATGGTCTTCACGCATACCGGTGGCACCGAGTATGGCAATGCGTCTGACTCCCTTTACTGCCAGATATCTCACTGCCTTGGTCTGGTCATTTGTTTCCTGATCAGGAAACCGACGGACTATTGCGGAATATCGTTGCATGATTTCCGGCGACAGTGAGTCGCAGTCACCGACTATGCGCCACACCGGGCGCTCATCGGCCAGATAACGGTTGGCCGCCCCGTCGCAGCAGACTATCCTGCGGCAGCCGTCAAGCCATCTCAGAGCCAACCGGTTGACCGGGAAGCTGCCGGCATCAATCACCACTGCGTCAGGTTCAAAATCTATAATCGTGTTCATAATCAGATCCTCACATAAGCCGTTTCCACTTCCGATAGCCCATCACGGCCACTCCGGCATAGACCAGATATAGAGCCGCTGTAAACCACAAATCTTTATAGACATAGAGCATGGCCGAAGCCACATCGACGGCAATCCACACAAGCCACTGCTCCACATATTTACGCGCCAGCATCCACATGGCCACGATGCTCATGGCCGTGGTCAGGGCATCAGCCCAAGGCACAGTACTGTCTGTAAACCGGCTCAACAGCCAGCCGATAGCCATGCACACCGCGGCACACAGCCCCGCAAGCTGTGGCCATAGCCGCCGCGGTGCGTGAGTTATCTTCAGTGGCGTTTCAGCGCCTGACGTGCCTCGGAGCCAGCACACAAGGCCATAGATTGATGCCAGGATATAGTAGATGCTGATGCCGAAATCGGCATAGAGTCCGGCTTGATAATACACGGCCAGATATATGGCCGGCATGGCTATGCTCGCCACCCACAGCCACGCGCTGGCCCTATACTCCAGATAGAGATAGACCAGCCCTACAGCCGTTCCCAATATCTCCAGTCCTTCCATCACCGAGATATTATTATGTTGTTGTCTTCATTGTCCATGACAAAACAAAGATACAATAAAAACACAACATACACACACATCTACACGCTTAACTGAAAGAAAAGGCGGCCTGAATAGGCCGCCCTGTCAGATCTCAAAGTCTTCGGATTCCCTTGATTTACTCGGCATAAAGATTCTCCTCCCGTTGGGGGATATATTGATCTACCAGTTTGGAGATTTTTTGCAGATCGGGCCTCTTGTCGGCATAGTCAATCAGCGTCCCGACGGGATATAGGTCGGGGTTTGATGCCGACTGGAAATCAGCCGCATTCTCCGAATAGTCTCCATCTTCCACTGCATCTTCTTCAATGGCATAGTCGCTGAATGCAATTGAGCGGTCAGCATCTTCATGCCGTTCGATGCCGACTAACAGAATAGTTGGAATTATGCTTATCTGAGGATCTTCTCCCCATTCACCGGGATTGTTGATTACTTCTGCCACTTTCGTGACAATAATGTCAGTGAGTTCTTTTTTTGTCATAGTAATGTTTTTATTACCATAACGCATCACTTCATGAAATGGTTCTGTTTTATCATGACATCGGCTGCATCCTTTTGGAGATGCAGCCGATGTTATTTACTGGGATTTACTCAGCTGATTTGTTACGTTAGCGTTTGAGCACCTTGTGTCCGTTGACTATGTATATTCCGTATTTTAACGAGTCAAAATCTTTTCGGGTGGCACGTTTCTTGATGAGGAGGCCATTGACGTTATAGATGTCGTATGTGGCATTTTCATCTGTGTAAACATAATCGATTCCCGATTTAGCATCAATCAGACATTCAGCTGAGAGATTTGACCCGTCGGTGGTCGTCACTGTTATGACTGCTTGTCCCTGAAGCTTTATTTCGACAAGGCCCGTGTTGGAAACTGTGGCAATAGTCTCGTTGGAAGAAGACCAGACAAGAGCTTGCTCCGAAGCTTCGGCCGGTAATACCGTAGCTATCAGTTGTACTTTCGATCCAGCAGGCAGGCTGATTACGCTCTCACTGAGTGTAATTGCAGTGGCCAACGGTGGCTCTACAGTAACGTCGCAACTTGCGCTCAGACCATTGACTGTCATCGCGGTTATGGTTGCTTTGCCGGCTTTGTGCGCTGTTACCAGACCGGACTCGCTGACTGTAGCGACTGTTTCATCGCTTGAAGCCCATGTCACGGACTTGTCGGTCGCATCTTCGGGAAGCACGGTGGCGCTAAGGGTCACTGATTCGCCGACCTTAAGCTGTGCAGCCGATTGACTGAGGGTAATACTTTCTACGGATGTCGGTATAACCTTTACGGAGCAGGAGGCTGTGGCATCACCACAGGTAGCAGTAATCAAGGCTTCGCCCAGCGCAACAGCGGTCACCTTGCCATTGCCATCAACAGTTGCGACGGCTTCGTTCGAAGAAGTCCAAATGACGGTCTTGTCGGTCGTAGTTTCAGGCAAAACAGTAGCTGTTAGCGCTACGCTTTCGCCAACTTTCAGTGATGCCGTAGTTTGGCTCAACGTAATGCTTTCTGCCGGTGTTGGCACAACTGTAAGCGTGCAAGTCGCTGAAACATCGCCGCAAGCGGCTGTGATCACAGCATCGCCAAGCGTAACGGCAGTAACCTTGC
>CAZKRV010000092.1:0-8163 GCA_964555345.1 uncultured Bacteroides sp. | reverse complement strand
TTCTCTTAAAAAAGCTAAATAATTGGGCAGATTGGGAAATTTTCAGTAACTTTGCACAATTGTAAAACCCATCACCATATTTAGTCACGCCATAATATAATGAGTCCACAGAAGGTTCTCTTCATCTCCCAGGAAATCAATCCTTATCTGCCGGAGACCCCGATCTCGGCTCTCTGCCGTCAGTTGCCCCAGGCTATCCAGGAGAAGGGATATGAAGCCAGAATGTTTATGCCTAAATACGGCTGCATCAACGAGCGACGCAATCAGCTCCATGAAGTGATACGCCTGTCGGGCATGAACCTGATTATCGATGACACGGACCATCCCCTTATCATCAAGGTGGCCACGCTGCAAAACTCACGCATGCAGGTCTATTTCATTGATAACGATGACTATTTCCAGCGTCATCCTGCCAGCGAGCTTGAAACGGTGTCATCGCCCGAAGACAATGACGAGCGCAGCATCTTCTTTGTGCGCGGCGTGGCTGAAACAGTGAAAAAACTGCGCTGGGATCCGGTGATCATACACTGCTCAGGCTGGATCACCGCCGCAGCCCCGGCTTATTTCAAAAGGGTGTATAATGACGACCCTTCATTCAAGAAAGCGAAAATCGTATACTCGCTGCTTGACGACGAGCTGGTGGCCCCGCTTGATCCAACCATGCCTAAAAAGATGAAGATGGACGGTGTGTCGGACAAACAGACTGGCTCAATACGCAACAAGACCATAGACCACAACGCACTATGCCGGCTGGCCATGGATCATGCCGACGCAATAGTGCAGGGACGCGCCAATGTCAACCCCGAGTTGATCGAATATGCCAAAAACACCGGCAAGCCGTTCCTTCCCTATCCCGGTGAAGATGCCGAAGCATTCAAGGCATACACCGAATTTTATGACTCTCTGCTCAACACCAAAAAATGAAACGAATCCTCCCTCTGCTCACCCTCTGCGGCATGGCGGCAGCAGCACTGACCAATTCCTGTCAGGACAGTCAGGGCGAAGTCGGTGCCGCATTGGTGCAAGGTTCGCTGGAGATACTCATTGACTCCAACTATACGGTGACCGGTCGCTCGATACGCAACGAGCGCGTGCAGTCACGCACCACCACACAGTTGCTCGGAGCCATTAAGGCCCAGAACTACGGCACACTGCGCAGCGATTATGTGACACAGATGCTCCCGACCAACCTGATCGACACCATCGGCATAGATGCGTCGGCCATCGACTCGGTCAAGCTGCTGCTGGTGTTTGACAAGGACGGATATGTGGGCGACTCACTCACGCCGATCGGTGTGAACGTGTATCCGCTGAACGCGTCACTGCCCTACCCGATCTATTCCAACGAAAGTCCGGCACCATATTATAATCCTGCCGACAAGATCGGCTCAGCCGCATTTTCAGCCGCAGGCTATAATGACACAGTGGCGGGCAGTGACTACCGCTATGCCTACATATCGCTGCCGAAGCAGTCAGGCATAGACTTCTTCAACAAGTTCGTGGAAGATCCAGCACTCTTCTCGAATCCTACACGGTTTGCCAAAGAATATTGCCGCGGATTCTACGTAGAGGCGGCGTTTGGCTCTGGCCGCGTGACCCGCATCACCGACACCCGTTGGGTGATGTATTATCACCGCACATACATCGCAAAGGACTCGCTCGGCGTGGAATATGACTCAATCGTGCCGGCCTATGGCATCTATATGGCGGCAGCTCCTGAGATGGTGGCAAACAGCAACATCACCTTCACCCCCGACGAATCGATCAAAAAGATGGCTGAAACCGACGGCAAGAGCATACTTGTAAGTCCTGCGGGCTATGACGTGGAGGTGACGTTCCCCATCGAGGAGGTGATCCGTTCGTATCGTGAGAGCGGAGGTGACCTCTCGGTGATCAACAATCTGTCGTTTAAGATTCCGGCTCGCAAGATCAGCAATGACCGAGGCATCGGTATGCCGGTGAATCTGCTGATGGTGCTGAGCCGCGATAAAGACGAGTTCTTTGCCAAAAACAAGCTGCCCGACAATGTGACTTCGTTTAACACGGCCTATTCGGCAGCCGACACCGGCTACGTGTTCTCCGAAATGCGCGCCTATATGATCGATCTGCTCTCGAAGGAGAAGATTACTCCTGAGGACTATACGTTCACCATCACACCCATAGCGCTTGAAACGGAAAATTCGTCGTCAAGCTACTACTATTATGCGACTCAGCAGACCATCAACGCCGTCACCCCCATGGTGGCCATGCCCTCGATGGTGGAACTGAAGCTCGACAGCGCAGAAATAAAACTGTCGTTCAGTAAACGAAATCTCAAAAATAATTAGTACCTTTGCAGCGCTCTAAATGAACAGCAGAGCGCTCCACCCGCCACAATAGCTCAGTCGGTAGAGCATTTCATTCGTAACGAAAAGGTCCGGGGTTCGAACCCCCGTTGTGGCTCCAGTAAGAAACTTCACCTTAAGCCGTTCTTTGCAAAAGCAAAGAGCGGCGTATAAAATCTAACACAGACATACACAAATCCTCGTCAACGCGACCTTGAGGCTTTTCTGCACCGATCTAAATACCTATTTCATTATGGCATCACGTATTACCTTTTGTCTTTTGTTACTATTCATATCCTGGAGCAGCTGTAATTCTCAGTCTTTACAAGATTTCAAAATTGAGAACGTAGGCAAGCAGGTTAAAGATTTCCAACTCGACTCAATCAATCTTTCTTCTCCACTCGAATATTTCTTATCGAGAGCTTGGGTGCGACTATCGGGCAAAGGTGAATTATTGAGAGCGATTTCTACATCAAAGTATTATAATAAGACATGGAATGATGAAGTCGTTAATGAGGCATATCGTTCCAATGTTTTGAATGAGCAGATCGACTATATAGTAACGTACCGTGACTCCGTTGCATGTATTGTCAGTCATATTAATGGCGAGGATATTCCCCTGTTGAATAATTGCTGGCTGGAAAATGGCCGATGGGTAAACGGAGGTCAAGGTTTTGCAAATAACGCAAATGACGCGCAAGATAAGATATTGAGGCAGCTACCCGTTACCTTATATAATCTACCGCGAATTGACATGATACGCAATGTTCCTGACGATGTGGTGCCTTTCGTTGATTTCCTTTCCGGTGTAACAACCTCTCCCGAGGCTTTTATACTCAACATGTTGGCATCGCATAAACTTGTCATCAATGGCGAATATCACCGCAGGAAAGTGTCATGGGATATGCTGAAACGGCTTATCAACCTGCCTGATTTTCCGGATATCGCCGGCTGTATCTTTATGGAACTTCCGTCATATCATCAGCCTTTAATGGATCAATTCTTTAATTCGGAAACACTTGACTCCGATATTATCATAAAGATCTTTCAGGACGAACAATTAAATGGCTGGCGGGATAGAGACGAGTTTGAGTTCCTCTGCGAACTTTGGGAGATCAACCGTTCATTGCCTCAGGATAAGAAAATCCGAGTTGTATTAACTGATTATCAAATTCCATATTCAGCCATTACAAATCGGGAAGAAGCACAGGAGACAGAAGATAGGAATTCTCACATGGCAGATGTCATTGTAAATACCATAGCACAGTCTAACGACACAAGGCATAACTTATTTCTTGTAGGCTGTGCCCATGCTTATAAATCGAAGCAACCCGGAATTGCATCTGCCCCACAAGGAAAGGAAGCAGCATTAACCGCCGGTGCTCAAATTGCAGAGCGGCTCGGAAATGATAACGTATTTACGATATTCCAGCATGTTCTTCCCAGTGATAACAGCGGAGGGAATAAATCGGCCATACGCGGCGGCATTTTTGACCTCGCTTTTGAAAAGAACGGGAACCGGCCGGTAGGTTTTGAGTTGGCCAATTCACCATTCGGCAACGAGCCATTTGACGGCATATATGAGATTAAATACAATCTGGCGACAGGAACCTATGCCGACAACTTCGATGGCTATCTGTTTTTGGCCCCTTTGAAAAATGAGCCAAAATCAATTCCATTGACTGAGATTTTCACTGATGAATTTGTTGCCGAAATGCAACGCCGGGCATCTGTGTTAGGAATGGAGAATTTGCGTTGGATGTGGTTTGGTCATCGCTCAACCGAACTTACAAAAGAGAAAATAATAGAGGCTCTCTTACAGGAATAGGTTGCGCCTATTATCTTGTCGGCTGAGGAGACAGTTTGGCAAAGGCGAGGCGCCGGCATCGGAAATAGGCAATGACCACGGCAATGCCGGTCACCACCCACGTCAGCGGATAGACAGCCATCAGCAGCCTGAAGTCAGTGGCATCGGCAGTGACGGTGTGGACCCACACTATACGCAGCAGACAGGTGCCGATAATGGTGATTACGGTAGGAGTCATTGAGTAGCCGAGACCGCGCATGGCCGAACCGCTCACTTCGTAAGAAGAGGCGACGAACTGAAAGAGGAGCACGGTGGTGATCCTTATGACGGCAAAATCAAGCGCATCGGGATCCTGAGTGAATATGCCGGCAAACCATCGGGCATTGGAGGCAATGATTACGTTGAGCACACCGCACGACACCACGGCCAGAGTCATGCACACAACCCAGACACGCTTGCAGCGGTCAACATAGCCGGCCCCATAGTTGGCACTGGTGAACACCACGGCAGCCTGGGCGAACGATGAGACCACATAGTAGCAATAGAACTCGAAGATAAGCGCGGACGCCGATCCGGCGGAGGCCGTAGAGCCAAACATGTTGATATTGCTGACTATAAACACATTGGAGATAGAAAAGACCACTCCCTGCAGTCCGGCAGGCAGACCGATCTGGAGCATCTTGACAAACTGCTGACGATGAACGCGGCAACCACGGGGCACCAGGCGGTAGGGGCCTTGCTCGCGGAGCAGGATCCACACCACGATGATGGCGCTGACAAACTGCGAAATGATAGTGGCCAAAGCGACACCGTCAACGTCCATGCCGAACTTAAGCACGAACAGAAGGTCAAGCCCGGCATTGATCACACCACCGACAAGGAGGGCGAAAAAAGGCCGGTTTGTATCGCCCATCGAGCGAAGTATGGCCGACCCGAAGTTGTAGGCCATCAGACCAGGCATACCCAGAAAGTATATACGCAGATAGGTTGTGGCCAGGTCAATGACATCATCAGGCGTGGACACGAGTTCCAGCATGGGACGTGCAGCACTCACGCCGATAATCGCCAGAAGTACACCGCTGGCCAAGGCCACGATACCCACCGTGGCCACCGACCGGCGTATGCCTTCATCGTTTCGTTGGCCTATGTAGCGGCTTATGACCACATTGGCACCAATCGAGATACCGATAAACAAATTGACGATCAGCGAGATGATCATGCCGTTGGAACCTACGGCAGCAAGGGCTTCCTTGCCGCACCAACGACCGACCACAGCTACATCGACAGAGTTGAATGACTGTTGGAGTATGCCACTGGCCATCAGCGGCAGCGAAAAGAGCAGAATCTTGCCGAAGAGTCCGCCCGAGAGCATGTCTATCTTCTTTGACAAGAGATATCGGGAATTTAATTACTATTTTTGATCACGAAGCGCTTCGGTTTCCTTGATCCACAAAGCAGCGGTGGCATCGGAGGGCATACGCCAGTCACCGCGGGGCGAGAGGCTGACGGAGCCAACCTTAGGCCCGTCGGGCATGCACGAACGCTTGAACTGCTGGGAGAAGAAGCGGCGGAAGAAGATGAGCATCCAATGAATGATGGTGTCACGCGAATATTTTCCGGCAAACGCCTGCTCAGCCAGGAAAAGAATGCGGGCGGGAGAAGCGCCGGTGCGCATGAAGTGGAAGAGGAAGAAGTCGTGAAGTTCGTAGGGACCGACAAGGTCTTCGGTCTTCTGTGCGATGTGCCCCTTCTCATCAGCGGGTGTGAGTTCGGGAGAGATCGGGGTATCGACAATGTCGAGCAGCGTGCGGCGCTCGCGCTCCGACGTTGCAATCTCCGCGCAATATTCCACCAGAGAGCGAACCAGAGTCTTGGGCACATCGGCATTGATACCATACATGCTCATATGGTCACCATTGTAGGTGGCCCAGCCGAGAGCCAGCTCCGAGAGATCGCCGGTGCCGAGCACCATGCCGTTGGTCTGGTTTGCAATGTCCATGAGCAGCTGCGTGCGCTCGCGGGCCTGAGAGTTCTCATAGGTCACGTCGTGATTGTCGGGATCATGGCCTATGTCGGCGAAGTGCTGACGCACGGCATCGACGATCGAGATCTCGCGCGAGGTGACGCCGAGTTCCTCCATGAGGGCACGGGCATTGGTCAGAGTGCGGCCCGAAGTGCCGAAGCCAGGCATGGTCACGGCTGTGATGCCGGTGCGTGGCAGGCCGAGGCGATCAAATGCACGGCAGGCCACAAGGAGCGCCAGAGTGGAATCCAGGCCGCCCGACACTCCCACCACGAGCGAGCGGCAGTGGGTGAAGTCAAGGCGACGCATCAGGCCGAAGGTCTGAATGTTGATGATCTCCTCGCAGCGACGGTGACGGCGGGCATCGTCAGCCGGCACAAAGGGGTGAGGATTGACACCGCGCAACAGCTCGCGGGAGGGAACAGCCGGAGCCTCGGGGGTCACGTCCATATACTCGAACTTGCGCCCGGAGTTCTCCCGCTCGGCACAGAAGTGGAAGTTGGGGTGATGCAGTCGGTCACGGCGCAGCGCGAAAGTGTCGATATCAGCCACCTCGGCAAACGGTTGTGTGTGCCAGCGGTCAGAGGCTACGACCATAGCACCATTCTCAGCGATGATAGCCTTGCCGTCAAACACCACGTCGGTTGTCGATTCACCATAGCCACATGATGAATATACATAGGCGGCGGCGCAGCGCGTGCTTTGTGCCTTGATCAGGTTTTCGAGGGTGGCACGCTTGCCGACTATGTCGTCGGAAGCGGAAAGATTAAGTATCACTTCGGCACCGGCCAGAGCCAGGTGGGTAGAGGGAGCGATCGGCGCCCAGAGGTCTTCACAGATCTCGATGCCGAATCGAACTCCGTCAATCGAGAAGATGATGGAGTTGGAGTCAGCCGGAGTAAACCAGCGGTTTTCATAAAATTCATTGTAGTTAGGCAGATAGGTCTTGCCCACGACCGCATGAATGCGGCCCGATGAGATCACGGCCGCACAGTTGACCACGGTGGAGTTCATGGTCAGCGGCACACCTACCACCGCCACAATGGGCAGATCAGCAGTCTCGGCAGCAACGCGGTGAAGCTCCGAATAAGCCTGGTCAAGAAGAGTCGACGAGTGAAGCAAGTCACCAACAGTATAGGAGGTGATGCTGAGTTCAGGGAATACGGCCAGGCGCACCGCCCTTGCGGCAAGTTCGCGGCACTGGTCGATGATTGCGGTGGCATTGGCTTCGCAGTCTGCCACATTGACACGCGGCACTACTGCCGCCACCCTCAGAAAACCGAAGTGATTCATAGTTGGTTAGTGAGATGATTATCAGCAATCATACCGCAGTGGCCCCGTAAAGAGGCGACTGCGGCATGGCTATCTGGTTATGTGATACGGTGTTGAGCGTGAATGATCAGAAGGGCAGATCGTCATTGGCTCCGGCGGGTGTCAAATCGGCGGGAGCCGGGGGGAAGTCGCCGGGGAATGCCGATGCTGAGGTGGCGGGAGCGGCGGGGGCGGCAGCAGCGGGAGCGCCCTTTTCGGCCTTCCAGGCACGAATGTCGGTGTACCAGCGGCCATTGAATTCGCGGCTTTCAATGTCAAACGACACTGTCACCACTTCGCCCACAGCCAGGGGGAACTGATCCACGCGGTCACCAAAGAAGTTGAAGAAGACCTTGCGGGGATATGTTTCCTGAGTTTCGAGCACGTATTCGCGCTTCTTCCAGGCATTGCCGGCCTTTGACGTGCCCGACACTTCGGGAAGAGCGAGAATGATTTTACCTGTAATTTCCATTTTGTTGTCTTATTGGATTGATTTTATTTCATTTGCTCGGCGATGAAGGCCTTCATTTCGGGAGTGTGGGCCTCGACGCTCTGCAGGAGCTTGAACTGGGCATTGGAGCGCACCAGGTTATGTTCGGGATACTGGATCTTGTAGTAGGTGTCGCCATTGATGTAGTCGGCCAGGAAGCGGACGGTCTGCATGTAGGGGAACAGAGCGGCGGCATAGGGCAGGTTTT
>CAZKRV010000091.1:0-8243 GCA_964555345.1 uncultured Bacteroides sp. | reverse complement strand
CGCCGCTTCGGCTACTACGTTCAGGTTTCTTCCGAAGCCGTGGGCGCTATGCCTGAGATCTACACCGTATCTATCAACGGTGATGAGGTGCAGCCTACCGATGCGCCCGTCGAACTCGCCCTCGTTGACGGCACCACCGACGTCCTCACCGTAGGCTACACCGGTCGTGACGCCGATGGTTCTGCCTCGCGCGGCCTGCTCTTCAACGAGCGCTTCTTCGGTTGCAAGGTCGGCGATGTAGGCCTCGAATCTGGTCAGTCCTTCTCCGTAGCATTCTGGGTCAAGTATGACGAAATCCCTGAAAAGTCATGGGCTCTTCTTGACATCACTGACCGTGGCGGCAGCTGGCCCAGATCCAACTGGGGTTACTGCTGGCACCGTGGCGGACCTGACGGACGCATCTCGGAATTCACTTACCGTGGTGCCAGCTCGTCAAGCATCTATCCCTATGAATACAAATATTTCTTCACTGACGACACCCGCTTCCAGGCCAACTCCTGGACTCACGTGGTGATCACCTGCGATTATGAGAATGCCAAATCCTTCCGTTCGAAACTTTACCTCAATGGCGTGCTGCAGCAGGCTACCTTCACCCGTAATAATGTGAAGAAAGGTACACAAGAGGATTATGATGCCAAAGATAATAGCATCAGCTCCACCGAATGGATCTCGACCGGCGGTCTGCCTTATGAAGGCCTTGCCGTCAGGGGCACCCTCGATGACTTCCAGATCTGGAGCAAGGCCATGACCCCTGAAGACGTGAAGACCTCCATGTCCGGTCTCGACGCCTCCAATCTCCCCGCCGACGTGCTCTGCTTCTGGGACTTTGAAGACGATGCCGATGCAAACTTTGCATTCCTCTCCAAGGGCAGCAAGCCCGGAGTCAAGGCTTACAGCTATGACTGTGTGAGCGGCGACGACGCCAAGGAGGGTCAGGGCATTCAGACTCCATTCGAACCCGGTTTCTCCTCCGGCTGCCCCTTCATCAGCGGCTCTGCATATCCCGTCGTTACTGCTCCCTCGTGGAAAGGACGCCGCGCCGTGATCACCGATGCCAAGGGTACCGGTACCGAAGGCTCCGCCAAGGTCAGCTTCACCCGCACTGGCGACTATGATCTCACCCTGACCGTGTCCAACTCCTATGGTGAAGCCACCATGAGCTATCCCGTGATCAAGGTTGCTGAAAAGGACGGTATCGCTGCTGTCGGAGCTGCCGAAGGTGTAGAGATCTCCACCGAGGCTGACGCAGTCTTTGTTGAATTCCCCGCCGAAGGCCGCTACGTTGTGGCTGTCTACGACGTACGTGGCGCACTCGTAGCCCAGAAGGCCGACGAAGTTGCTGCCGGCAACATGATGAAGATCGCTCTCCACAATCCCGGTGCATACATTGTGAAGGTAGCTTCCGCCGAAGGCGCTACCCTCCGCACTGCAAAGGTTATCCGTCACTGATCATCATTCTGTAATTCCCCGGGCCGTCGCTTTATTATGCAATAAAGCGGCGGCTCGTTGCGTTAGATATGTGTGAAACGCATGACACTCCGACGTATGATTGCCAGAGTGAGTGTGGCCCTGCTGGCCATGCTTGCGCTTTCGGCGTGCTCCACCCGCAAAAACACCGCCGCCACCCGCAAGTACCAGGCGTTTATCACCCGCTACAATATCTATCATAACGGCAACGAGCACTACAAGGAGACCCTCAAGGAGATGGAGGGGAAGTATCAGGACGATTACACCACATTCCTTTACACCCATCCTGCCGAGGCTAAGGCCAACCCCAAGGCTCCGCAGCCTTCAGGCGACTTCAACCGCTCGATCGAGAAAGCCCAGAAAGCCATACAGCTCCGCTCAATCAAGAAGCGCCCGAAGCGCAAGGCCGGCAAGACGGCCTCGGAGCAGAAAGACTGGCTCAAGCGCGAGGAATATAATCCGTTCCTGCACAATGCGTGGCTCATGATGGCCCGCAGTCAGTATCTCAACGGCGATTTCATGGGAGCGGCCTCCACATTTTACTACATATCGCGTCACTTCAAGTGGCTCCCCGAGGTAGTCACCGAGGCACAGATCTGGCAGGCCCGCAGTTATGTAGCCATCGACTGGGTCAACGAGGCTGCGGCCATACTCAAACGCATCAAACCCGAACAGCTCACCAACGCTACGCTGCGCAATCAGTATGCGCTCGCATCTGCCGCAGTGGCTGTACGCGAACGTGACTTCGAGGCTGCTGTCCCCTTGCTGAAGGAGGCTGCGGCAGGAGCGTCGGGAGCGCAGAAAGTGAGGCTCGATTTTCTCCGTGGGCAAGCCCTGGCCGCACTGGGACGCAAATCCGAGGCTTACGATGCCTATGCTTCCGCTGCCCGCTCCGGCTCCGCACCCTACCGCACCAAACTCAATGCCCGCATCAAGCAGAGCGAGGTGTTCAGCGGCTCCGATATAACCCCTGAGGTCAATGCACTGCGACGCATGACCCGAATGGGACGCAACAAGGACTATCTTGACCAGATCTACTACGCCATAGGCAATCTCTACCTGACTCGTGCCGACACCGCCAAAGCCATCGAGAACTATATCCTGGCGGCCGAAAAGTCGACCCGAGGCGGCATCGAGAAAGCCATATCCAACGTGACACTCGGCCAGCTTTACTATGAACGCGGTCAGTATGATCTGGCCCAGCCGCGTTTCAGCGAGGCTATACCGCAGCTACAGGAGGACTATCCCGACTATAAGCTGCTGAAACGTCGTTCCGACGTACTCGATGAGCTTGCCGTCTATTCGCAAAATGTCACTCTTCAGGACTCGCTGCTCCGCCTCTCGGAGATGCCCGAGGAGCAGCAGCTTGCCATAATCAACAAGATTATAGATGAGCTTAAGAAGCGCGAGAAGGAGGAGGCTGAAGCCGCTGCTATGGCTGAATATGAAGCCAATAAAACCGACATGACCGCGCAGATGGGCGGAGGCAACACTCCTCAGCAGTTCTCGATCAATAACGATGACTCCTGGTACTTCTACAATACTGCCACTTTGGCTGCCGGACGCACCGAATTCCAGCGTCGTTGGGGGTCACGTAAACTTGAAGATGACTGGCGCCGCCGCAACAAGGCGTCGTTTTCCTTTGATGACTTCGATTCTTCCGCCGATGGTGGTGAATCCGAGGATGGGGGTGTCGCTACGGCTGAGTCGGGAGAGGGCGGTGATGCCGAACTCTCCGACGATGACAAGGAGGCTCTTGAGCGCGCGTCTGATCCGCACTATCCGGAATACTATCTCGCGCAGATACCCAAGACCGATCAGGATAAGCTGACGGCCAACGATGTGATACAGGAGGGCCTCTTCTCCATGGGCTCGATTCTGCGTGACAAGCTTGAAGACTTCGGTTCGGCCCGCGCCCGCTGGGACGAACTGCTCAGCCGCTATCCAGATAATATCTATCGCCTCGACGTGTACTACAATCTGTATATGATGTATGTGCGCATGGGTCAGACCGAAGAGGCCGAACGATGGCGCAACATGATACTGTCCGAATTCACTGAGTCTAAATACGGTCAGGCACTGCTTGATCCCGACTATATCAACAACTTGCGCGCCATGCCCGCTGAGCAGGAGAGGCTGTATGCTCAGGCCTACGATGATTATTTCAATGATCGCAATGCAGGTGTTCACGAAGCCTATGCCGAGATGATGCGCCGCTTCCCGCTCAGCACCGCGATGCCCAAGTTCATGTTTCTCCACGCGCTCAGCTATGTGACCGAACACAAGCCCGATGAATTCAGTGCCACACTGCGCGAACTGCTCGAACGCTATCCCGAAACAGACGTGACTCCGCTCGCATCGGCATGGCTCAAAGGGTTGGCCAAAGGGCGGCAACTTGAGCAGAGTTCGTCAAATGCACGCGGTATGCTCTGGGACATACGCCTATCCGCCGACTCCGTGGCTTCAGACTCTCAGCTCGAAGCCGCCGAATTTGAATTCGATCCCAACGAGCCGCAGTTGCTTGTGCTCGTATATCCTACCGACAGCGTCAGTGCCAACGAACTGCTGTTTAATATCGCCCGCCATAACTTCAGCTCATTTGTGGTCAAGGACTTCGACCTCGAGCAGATGACCTTTGGCCGACTCGGCATGTTGCTGATCAAGGGCTTTGAAAATGAAGAGGCCGTCAATCACTACCGCACCGTGCTCGGCAAGTCGCAGATCATGCGGCTGCCTCCGGGAGTGACCGAGGTCATGATCTCCGTCAAGAACTTCGATACCCTGATCTCACGCGGCAGCACTTTCGAGGAATATTTCAACGCTGTCCACGCCCACACGGAAGATGCTTTCGACCAGGTTGACGATGACGCACCGGCTGATGAAGAATCGGCTGGAAACGGATCGGACCCGGACATCGATATGCCCGGGCCCGAAGAAGAAACTGATGAAGTAGAAGAGTCAGCCGATGTGGACGACGATGACTCAGCGGCGTGAAGTGTAGCGGCCATAGAGGGCTACGATAATGAAGCAGATCAGCGGCAGCGAGTAGCTGGCGTTGACCGCCGGCAGACCGGCCACGGTGCCGCAGTCGATTATCATGCCCTGAAGCGGGGGCATCAGCGCTCCGCCCACGATGGCCATCACCAGAAATGCGGCGCCGAGTGATGTGTCGTTTTCATCGACATGCTGCAGCGCGATACCGTAGATGCTGGGGAACATGATGGACATGAACAGAGAGATGCCTATCAGACAATAGAGACCTCCCATACCGACGATCAGGATTGAGCCGATGCTGCAGAGCGCGGCTCCGATGCCGAACCATGTGAGCATCAGCGACGGGCGGATATATTTCATCATCCATGTACCGACGAAGCGGCCCGACAGGAATAGGCACATGGCACCTATGTTGTAAGCTTGTGCCGTAGCTTTGTTGATGCCGAGATTGTCGGCATATTGGATTATGAATGTCCACACCATGATCTGTGCGGCTACGTAGAACACCTGGGCCACTACGCCTGAACGATATTCGCGGTTATGCCACAGGCGGCTCATGGTCTCCTTGCCAGTCACCTTTACGCCGGAGTGATCGGTACGCGGCATCTTGGCAAGCGCTATCAGCACGAACATCACGATCACCACAAGGCCGATAGCCACGTATGGATCGCGGATCACCGCAAGGTCGTGGGCGCGGATTCCTGCTTTTTCAGCAGCAGAGAGGGTGGGGAAGATCATGGCTCCGGCCTCGTCGCGCGCGTCGCTCCACAGATTGGGCAGCACTATGAGCGAGGCCACGGCCATGCCGCAGAGTGAGCCGATTGGGTTGAATGTCTGGGCGAAGTTGAGGCGGCGAGTCGACGTCTCTTTCGATCCGAGCGATAGTATGAAGGGATTGGCTGTGGTTTCGAGAAACGCGAGTCCGAAAGTGAGCACATAGAGTGACACGCAGAAGAATCCGAATTCCTCGCGGTTGGCTGCCGGGATAAATAGCAGAGCACCGATAGCATAGAGTGCCAGACCGAGCAGAATGCCGCTCTTATAGCTATATTTGCGTATGAAAAGAGCCGCAGGTATAGCCATGGTGGCATAGCCGCCGTAGAATGCGAACTGCACCAGCGATGCCTTTCCGGCAGAGATCTCCATGACCGTCTGGAAGGCGGCCACCATCGGGTTGGTGATGTCGTTGGCAAAGCCCCACAGGGCAAAGAGCGACGTGATGAGTATGAAAGGTAGCAGATAGCGCTTTTCGACCACCGGGCGGGCCGACAAAGGTTTGTTTTCCATGGGGATTGGTCTGTCTGTTATTAAGAAAATTCCACTTTTGTCACTTCGGAGCGCGAGCTTATGGCACCGATGGCCTCGGCCTGAAGCAATATCGAGCCTATGGCCGTTGCCTCGACCGGACCGGCTATCACTTCCACTTCCGCGGCTTCGGCGGTTAGCCGGTTGAGCAGGCTGTTGAGCGAACCGCCGCCTATGATGTTGAGCTGTGTCACAGGATTAGGCAGCATGGCGTTCATGGCCTTTATGCCGCGGGCATAGCGGGCGGCGAGTGACTGAAGGACCACGCGCACCATGCTTCCGCGGTCAGCGGGTACCGGCATGGAGTGCAGGCGGCAGTAGTTCTCGATGGCTCCGGCCATGTCGGCGGGGTTGGTGAACGTTGGGTCGTCAACGTCGATGATCGAGCTGATGGCGGCTTGCTCTGCTTCGGATATCAGGGTAGGATAGTCACATTTCTGTCCGGCAGCTTGCCATTGGTCGACCAGGCGCTGGAGAATCCACAGTCCCGTGATGTTCTGCAGGAAGCGGATCTTGCCCCCGACTCCTCCCTCGTTGGTGAATCCTGCCTTGCGGGCCTCTTCGGTGAGCATCGGCGAGTCGAGCAGCACTCCGAGTAGCGACCATGTGCCTGAGCTGAGATAGGCCGTGTCGGTCGGGCTGAGTGCTGCGGCCGAGCCGTAGACGGCTGATGCGGTATCGTGCGAGCCGACTGCCACCACGGGCACGTCGTAGCTGATGCCGATTTCAGCTTTGACAGCGTCAGTCAGGCGTCCGCGCACGTTGCCCGGCATCACGATGGGGCCGAATAAAGCTTCGGGCAATCCCAAGCGCTTGATCAGGGCGAAGTTCCAATTGCGTGTGCGCGCGTCGATCAGTTCGCTGGTCGATGCTATGGTGTACTCTACATTTGGATTGCCGGTAAGGAAGTAGCTGAACAGGTCGGGCATGAACAGAAGAGCAGATGCTGCTTCCAGCATTTGCGGCTGCTCATCGCGTATGGCCATGAGGCGATAGATGGTGTTGATCTCCATGATCTGTATGCCCGCCTCGGCATAGTGCTCCGGTGCGGGAGAGATCTCGGCCAGGAGTTCAGGATAGCCGGCGGTGGAGGGGTCGCGGTAACACACGGGGTTGCCAAGCAGACAGCCGGCACGGTCGATCAGACCGAAGTCCACTCCCCAGGTGTCAATGCCTATCGATTCGATGCGTTCGCCCGTGGCAGCGGCTTTGCGCAGACCTTCAAGCATTTCGGCATAGAGGGCGGGAAAGTCCCAGTAGGTATGGTGACCCAACGTCACGCGGCGGTTGGCAAACCGATGGATCTCGCTGACGCGGATCACTCCTCCGGCATCGGTCCGGGCGGCCATCACGCGGCCGCTCCCGGCTCCAAAGTCAACTGCAATAATCATAATCTTCGATAATAGAAAAGAGGAACCGGAAGCCGTCGGACTTCTGCCGACGGTCCGGTTCCTGAATTTTCCGTGGTTAGTGTTTGCCTTGAATGTAGGGGGCCAGATCGTCGATCTCGGCCTCGGTGAGAGGATCCGTATTGTCGCCGTTGAGCACCGCTATGCGGCACGCCATCTCAAAGAACATGGCGCGCTCGAAGGCGTGGTTGAAGTCCTCGCCGCACACCACCTGACCATGCTTGCGCAGGATCACCGAGTTGGCGGTGGCCATGGCTGCTATCACGTGGCTGGCCAGTTCGGGCGATCCCGGACGGAAGTAGGGGATCACTGGTATCGGGCTACCGACGTGGATAGGCACTTCAGCCGTGAAGTTGAGATCGGAGGGCAGATCTTTGCGGCAGGCGAGTGCGGTGGCGTAGGGGCTCTGGAAGTGGAGCACCACGCTCATTTCAGGGCGCTCGCGGAGCACTCCGAGATGAAACACGCTTTCCATCGATGGACGCGGACCGCTGATCTGGGAGCCGTCGGCCAGACGCACCACCGCCACATTGTCGGGGGTGAGGTTGGGCACCCATGAGCCGGTGCCGGAGATGAGCACTTCGTCACCGATGCGCCATGACAGATTGCCGCTGGAGCATATGGTCAGGCCGGCGCGTCCCACGCGATGGGCCATCTCCACAAACTGCTGTATCTGAGCTATAGTTGCCATGTCTGCTTATCAATAGATGGGACCGTAGTTCTTGCAGGCGCGGTAGTCCTGACCTTCCTTGTCCATGCCGAAGGCATTCCAGGCACTGGGGCGGAAGATGCGGTCAGGATCCACGTTGTGCATGCACACGGGGATGCGGAGGATCGAAGCCAGAGTGATCAGGTCCTCACCGATATGTCCGAAAGAGATGGCACCGTGGTTGGCTCCCCAGTTGTTCATCACGGAATATACATCTTTGAATGCGGGGTTGCCGGGCATGGTGCGGGGCACGAACCATGTGGTGGGCCAGGTGCGGTCGGTGCGCACATCGAGTTTCTCGTTGATCTCGGGATCGATCTCTACGGTCCAGCCTTCGGCTATCTGAAGCACGGGGCCGA
>CAZKRV010000090.1:0-8374 GCA_964555345.1 uncultured Bacteroides sp. | reverse complement strand
AATACATGCTCAACGGACTGATGACCCAGCTCATGCGCATCGAGCTCGGCAAGGACGTTGAAGAAGCCCACATGCGTAACCGACAGCTCATTGCCTCCTGGGCCTTAGAGAAAGGAGCCGAGAATAATGTGGTGGAACTCGTGAAGCGTGATGGCAAGACTTTCGTTCAGATCAACGACTACGACGCCCTTCGCGGCCTCTTCGGCCAGTTGCTCGCCGAAATCCAGCGCATCAAGAGCACCGGCGACTATGAAGCCGGACGCCAGCTTGTCGAAAACTATGCCGTAAAGATCAACCCTGAGCTCCACAAGGAGGTACTCGACCGCTACGCCACTCTCGATATTGCCCCCTATCGTGGCTTCGTCAACCCGGTCTACACCCAGGTCACTGATGAAAACGGCAATGTGATTGACGTTACCGTAAGCTACACCGAGGACTATCTGCCTCAGGTGCTCCGTTACTCCAAGCAGTATTGATGGACGAGGATCTCCGACAGGCCATCGACACCCTTCGCCGCGGCGGCATCATACTCTACCCCACCGACACAGTGTGGGGACTGGGGTGTGATGCCACGCGCGCCGAGGCTGTAGAGCGAATTTTCGCGCTAAAGCGACGGGCCGATGGCAAGGCACTGATCACACTGCTTCATGATCCCGATGAACTGACACGATGGGTCGACGGTGTGCCCGACGTGGCTTATGAACTCATTGAAGCCGCTGTTGATCCTCTGACTGTCATCTACGACAAAGCCCTCGTGCCACCGCTCGCTCTCAATCTTCCGGCGCCAGATGGATCGCTGGCAGTGAGAGTGACACGCGAACCATTCTCGGCGGCCATCTGCCGCAGACTGCGTCGCCCGCTGGTGTCCACATCAGCCAATGTGTCCGGTCAGCCAACTCCCCGCACATTCTCCGAAATCCCGCGCGAGATAATCGAAGCTGTGGACTACGTGTGCACCACCGGACGCAACTATCCTCCCTCCCGCCCGTCATCGATAATCAGGCTTACAGCCTCCGGCTGCGTGTCGATAATACGCTGACGCGGCAAACAACACCTTATTATATTATATGACAGAAACAGATAATTCGACATCAGCAACCCCTTCGGCCAAACTGCCCGACCGCCTCAACGGGTGGCTGCTCCGGTTTGTGATGTGGCGGCAACGCCACATCAAGGAGCGCACATTCGTGATGGTACTCGCGCTCGCTGTCGGTGTGTGCTGCGGTGTGGCCGCAATGGTGCTCAAAACGCTGATCCACTACATAGCCGGTATACTCACCGGTCATATGGATACTATTGGCGGCAACTATCTGTTTATCATATACCCATTTATCGGCATCTTGATCGCCGGTTGGTATGTGCGCCATATTGTCCGCGACAATATCTCACATGGTGTGACCCGCGTACTTCACGCCATCTCCAAAAATAAATCGCGAATCAAGAGCCACAACATCTACACTTCTGTCATTGCCAGCTCTATCACCATTGGCTTCGGCGGTTCGGTCGGAGCCGAAGGCCCGATCGTGTGCACCGGTGCTGCAATAGGCTCAAGGCTCGGACAGCTTTTCCGTATGCCGCCGCGAGTGCTCATGATACTCGTAGGCTGCGGAGCCGCCGCCGGCATAGCCGGCATATTCAAGGCCCCGATCGCCGGTATGCTCTTCACTCTTGAAGTGCTCATGCTCGATCTGACCACGGTATCGGTAATGCCTCTGCTTATCTCCTCGATCACCGCCGCCACCGTGGCCTACGGCTACTCCGGCTATTCGTTTGAATTCTTTTTCTCACAAAGCGAAGGCTTCTTCACTGAACGCATACCCTTTGCCATACTGCTCGGCATCGGCTGCGGTTTCGTGTCACTCTACTTCACCCGCACCATGAACATGATGGAAAACACCTTCAAGCGCCTTGGCAAACCATGGCAGAAGACGATGCTCGGCGGTGTGATCCTTTCGGCCTTGGTGTTCCTGTTTCCACCGCTCTACGGCGAAGGCTACGGCTCCATCGAAAACCTGCTCGGCGGCGATCCCTCGCAGATAGTAAAGCAGTCTGTATTTGTGAGCGAATCGGCATCGCCCCTGTTCATATGCCTGTTTATCGGTGCCATCATCATGCTCAAATCATTCGCCACCTCAGCCACCAATGGCGGCGGCGGCGTAGGCGGCACGTTCGCACCCTCGCTCTACGTAGGGTGCATGACCGGCTTTCTGTTTGCTTTCGCTATCAACAATGCCATCGGACTTGACCTGTCCATCAAAAACTTCGCCCTGATGGGTATGGCGGGCGTCATGAGTGCAGTCATGCACGCACCGCTCATGGCCATCTTCCTCACTGCTGAACTTACCGGCGGTTACAATCTTTTCCTCCCTTTGTTGATTGTAAGCACCATAGCCTACGGCACCATCAAGATATTCGAGCCTTACAGTATCTACACCATGCGACTGGCCCAGCGCGGCGAGCTCCTCACTCACCACAAGGACAAGGCTGTGTTGACACTGCTCAAGATGGACTCTGTGATCGAGACAGACTTTCTCACCGTCAAGCCGCAGATGTGCCTGAAAGATATGTGCGACACCATAGCCCGCTCCTCGCGCAACTTATTCCCGGTGATCGATGACAACGGAACGCTGCTCGGAGTCGTACTGCTCGACGAAATCCGCAATATCATGTTCCGCCCTGACCTATACCGCCGTATGTATGTCAACGAATTCATGTCAACCCCGGCGGCCAAACTGGTCATCGGCCAATCTATGGAGCAGGTCATGAACACATTCGACACCACAGCGGCATGGAACCTGCCGGTGGTCGACGACAATGGCCACTACATAGGCTTCGTGTCTAAATCCAAGATATTCAACTCCTACCGACGTGTGCTCCGGCACTACTCCGAAGACTGACACTCTCAAAACCATTTAGAAATCAATCAATATCACAACACCATGAATAAGACCTTAACACTGGCGGCTGCCGCACTTATCGCGGTCACCGCATGCACCGGCAAGGGCTACACTCCTTCTGACGAAGAACGCAAGGAGTGCCTGGAATTCCTCCAGACGTATCTGCCAATGCCCGACACTGCCGACAATTCCATCGAATTCTTTGAAGCCAACATTGATGCCGCACTGCGCGCACGTGCCGAAATGCCCTGGGGAGCCGATGTTCCTGACCGCGAATGGCGCCACTTCGTACTGCCTATGCGAGTCAACAACGAGTGGCTTGACTCATGCCGTCCGATATTCTACTCCGAACTGAAGCCCCGCGTACAGGGTCTGTCTATGAAGGACGCAATCCTTGAAGTCAATCACTGGTGTCATGAAAAGGCTACCTATCAACCCTCCGACGGCCGCACCCACTCGCCGCTGATGACAGTCTATACCCATCTGGGCCGATGTGGCGAAGAGTCCACTTTCACTGTAGCCGCACTCCGCTCAGTCGGCATTCCAGCCCGTCAGGTCTACACCCCGCGCTGGGCACACACCGACGACAACCACGCATGGGTCGAAGCCTGGGCCGATGGCCAATGGTGGTTCCTCGGCGCGTGCGAGCCTGAACCCGTGCTCAATCTCGGCTGGTTCAATTCGGCAGCTGCCCGTGGTGTGCTGATGAATACACGCGTGATCGGAGCCAACTACGATGGTCCTGAAGAGGTGCTGCTGCGCACGGATCAGTATGTCGACATCAACGTGACCTCCAACTATGCCCCTGTCGACACCCTGTGGGTCGAAGTGATCGGAGCCGATGGCAAACCCGCAGCCGATGCCGAAGTCAGCTTCCGCCTTTATAATTATGGCGAATTTTGCCAGATTGCTGCCAAGAAGACCGATGAGGCAGGCCGTGCCTACCTGATTGCCGGACTCGGCGACATTGTGGTGTGGGCTTCCGATGCTTCCGGAGCTATGGCTTACGAAAAATCGCGCCCCGGCACAGGCACCCTCACACTCACCCTCTCCGACAATCCTCAGCCAATGGAGCTGAAGCTCGTGCCCCCGGTTCCCGGCGGATCCACACCTGATGTCACTGAGGAGCAGGCCGCTGAAAACGAGCGTCGCAAGGCCTACGAAGATTCATTGCGCACTGCTGTACCCTTCCGCCACGCCGTGCTTGACGATTTCGTGGCTTCCGTGCCTGAAGCTGACCGCGAACGAGCCAAAGCCCTGATAGCCTCTATCTCCGACAAGGATCGCCGTGACGTGACCATGGAAGTGCTCCGTGACCACTTCACCGCTCCTGTCATCGACTCGCCGCTCTACACCGAATATATCCTCTGCCCCCGCGTCGCCACCGAGGAGCTCTCCCCCTACCGTCAGTTCTTCGCCGAAACGCTCTGCGCCTCGGACTCAGCCGATCTGTTCCGCGCTGATCCCTCCCTCTGGGCCGAATGGGTACGCACAAACATCGACGGCTCCCTCAGGTGGTATCCATCATCAGTGACCGTACATCCTGCCACCATGTGGAAAGTCCGCAAAGGCAATGCCCGCTCGCGCGACATCTTCTTCGTGGCCGGCGCTCGCTCGCTCGGCATTCCTGCCCGCATCGATCCCGTAACCTCCCAGACTCAGTGGGCCGACAACCTTGGACGCTGGACCACCGTGAACTTTGATCCCGAATCCACCGAGACTTCTGACAACACCCGTCAGGGACGGCTGAAGCTTACCTATAACAAAACTGGACGCATCGACGATCCCAAATACTACGTCAACTTCACACTGTCACGCATCGATGCAGATGGCACTCCCATGCTGCTCGAATATCCTGAAGACGCTACCTGGAGCCAGATCTTCCAGGATGGAGCTGACCTCGATGCCGGACGCTATATGCTCGTGACCGGCCAGCGCCTGGCCGACGGCACCGTCCTGGCCCGCACCAGCTTCATCGACGTTGATCCTGCTGCTCTGGTGTCAGCACCCCTTGTCATCAGCCAGGATTCATCGTCAGTGCAGGTGATCGGATCCTTCAATGCCGAAAACCTCTACAAGCCTGCCGACGGGTCCGCATCCCGCTCACTGCTCTCCACTGCCGGCCGCGGCTACTATGTGGTAGGTCTGATCTCTCCCAATCATGAACCTTCGGCCCATGCGCTCAACGACCTCATTGCCGAAGCTCCCGAACTTGAAAAATGGGGACGATCAATCATACTGCTCTTCGACTCCGAAGATGCTCTCGGCCGCTTCGATGCCGATCGCTTCAAGGGTCTGCCCACCAACGTGACTTTCGGCACTGACATCGACGGGGCTATTGCCGCCGAACTGACCGAAGGCATGAAGCTCAACCCCACCGACCGTCCGGTAATCGCTGTGGTCGATTCGTTTAACCGCGTACTGTTCATCATTCAGGGCTACAACATCGGCCTTGGTCACCGCCTGCTTCAGGTAACCGAAAAATTATGAACCGCATACTAACCATCGGAACCATCTGCGCCATATGCGCATTTGGTTCCGCATCGGCCGGAGCTGCCTCGCCTGTAGTGCCCCGGCCCATATCTGAGACCGTCACTTCAGATGGAGTCTTCACCCTCACTCCAAAGTCAACCATCGCTTTTGACCCGCAACTCGAAGCCCAGGCCGGCTATCTGGCTCAGACCCTTGCCACCCCTACCGGCTGGGATCTCGCGACCAAACGCGGCAACAAAGGCTCCATCGTGCTTGCCATCGACACGGTGGCAGTGCCGTCAGCCGAAGGCTATCTGCTCGCTGTCACACCAAAAGGAGTGAGCATCAAGGCTCATGATCCGGCAGGTGCATTCTATGGCATACAGACCCTGCTGCAATACTTCCCGACGCAGATATTCTCCACCGTGCGCCATACCGACGTTCAGTGGACGGTGCCCTCTGTAACCGTAAGCGATGCGCCAAACTACCCCTTCCGAGCCATGATGCTTGATGCCGCCCGCTACTACTACGAGCCGGAATACATCAAGCGCTTCATTGACATGATGGCCATGTATAAGCTCAACAAACTCCAGTTCCATTTCATCGACGACTGCGGCTGGAGACTCGAAAGCAAGAAATATCCGCGATTGACCGAAGTCGGCGCATGGGCCGGCGAAGGAGAGAATCGGCTTGGCGGATACTACACCCACGAAGATATACGTGACATCATTGACTATGCGGCAGTGCGTGGCATAGAAGTGATTCCCGAAATTGAATTCCCCGCCCACTTCCTCGCCGCCATCGTAGCATATCCCTGGCTCGGTTGCACAGGCGAGCAGCATCAGGTTCCTCGCCAGCACTTCATCAGCCGCGACCTGATCTGTCCTGGCAAGGAATCCTCCATGAAGTTCCTCCACGACATACTCGACGAGACCATCGATCTCTTTCCCAGCCACTATATAAATATCGGTGGCGATGAAGCAGTCTATACCCGCTGGGAGCAGTGTCCAGACTGTCAGGCGCTGATGAAACGCGAGGGACTGACCAAAGCCTCCGAACTCCAGGGCTGGATCACCGAGCAGGTGGCTGGCTGGATGAACGAACGGGGCCGCACTCCCATCGGCTGGGAGGAAGTTGTGCTCCGTGGCAACGTAAGCCACCCCGTAGCGGCATTGGTGTGGCACCAGCCCCAGGACTCGACAAGAGTCATCGACGCCGGACACAAGGCCATACTCACCCCTGCCTCCAACCTCTACTTCGATTTCCCGGAAAGCGCCATGTCGGCCGAATTGCAACATGCAGGTTGGATGCCACCGGTGTCGGTCAAGAAGGCCTACACCATGCCTCTCAATGATTACTCTCCTGACGGATCAGTGATCGGCGTACAAGGTTGTATGTGGAGTGACCAGTTCATTCACGGCGACCGCCTTCAGGATCTGGCACCTCTCAACGAGAACCGCTCCATGCAATATGTGGAACACTTCACTATGCCACGCATGATTGCTCTGGCGGAACTTGGCTGGACCCGTGAAGCCGACCGTGACTTCATAGACTTCGAACGCCGTCTCGCCGGCCATTTCCCCAGACTTGAAGCCAGAGGCTATAATTATCGTGTCCCTGTGCCTCAGATCGACTCTCGCACCATAAACCCTGACGGCTCCTGCACCTTCACCCTCAGACCCAACGTGGATGGTGCCACCATACGCTACACTACCGACGGTTCCTGGCCAACACGCCACTCCGCCGTCTACACCGGTCCTGTCACCGTCAGCCGTCCGTCAGACTTCCTCGCCATCAACATGGTCACTCCGCGCCATTACTCGCTCCCTCTCATGGAGATGCGCAATTACAAGGAGTATGCCGGGCTGGGAGAGTTTACCGGCGAATGGAAGCCCCTTCAGGTACAGACTTCACCGGCCACCATGCGATGGGACGCCACAGGCAAGATCTCTGGCAACGGTCGCTTCCTGATCACTTTCGTACCCGAAAGCGGTGCAGATAAACTCATGACCGGCAAGATCTCGCTCTACAAGCGCGACGAACTGGTGCAGACCGTTGAAGCTAACTACAAAACCGGTGCTTCTTACGAGGTTACGGTTGACAACTTTGAAGCCGGCACACCGTTCACCCTTGTGGTCAGCGCATATTCTCCGGGCGGCAACGACACCCAAGGACTCATTTTCATCAAGAAACTCGACTAACTGCACCGTTGGCAAATAAATTTCGCTGGTTGTAATTTTTTTGCTAACTTTGTAGGCTGAAAAAGAATAAACCGACACAGACAATCATGTACAGGACAAACACCTGCGGTGAACTCCGCATTGATGCCGTTGGCACCACCGTCACTCTGGCCGGCTGGGTGCAACGCGTGCGCAAGATGGGTGCCATGACTTTCGTGGACCTGCGTGACCGCTATGGCATCACCCAGATAGTCTTTAATGTAGAAGTTAACCCCGAACTTTGCGAAGCCGCCAATAAACTCGGTCGCGAATGGGTGATACAGGTGACCGGCACTGTGGCCGAACGCACCTCAAAGAACCCTCACCTTCCCACCGGCGACATCGAAATCATAGCGTCGGAATTCAAGGTGCTCAACTCTGCGTTGACCCCTCCTTTCACAATCGAGGAAGACACTGATGGAGGTGACGACCTGCGTATGCGTTACCGCTACCTTGACCTGCGTCGTCCGAACGTGCGCCGCAATCTGGAACTGCGTCACCGCATGACCATTGCCGTGCGTGACTATCTTGACCGTCAGGGATTCCTGGAAATCGAGACTCCTATGCTGGTAGGTTCGACTCCTGAAGGTGCACGTGACTTTGTCGTTCCCTCGCGCATGAACCCAGGTCAGTTCTATGCATTGCCACAGTCTCCACAGACCCTCAAGCAGCTGCTGATGGTCAGCGGAATGGACCGCTACTTCCAGATCGTGAAGTGCTTCCGCGACGAAGACCTGCGCGCCGACCGCCAGCCCGAGTTCACCCAGATTGACTGCGAGATGAGCT
>CAZKRV010000089.1:0-8407 GCA_964555345.1 uncultured Bacteroides sp. | reverse complement strand
CGAAACGCTGACCGACGACATGCAGATGGTGCTTGCCGCCTATCGCATCGCCGACCAGAACCCCCTCGGCTCCGCTGCCGGCTACGGATCGTCCTTTCCGCTCGATCGTGACATGACCACAAAGGAACTCAACTTCGGCAATCCGCACTACAATGTCGTCGCCGCCCAGATGAGCCGCGGCAAGACCGAACGCGCGGTGGCCGCAGCCGTGGCTGCCATCGCCGCCACGCTGGGCCACCTGGCACACGACGTGTGCATGTGGATGTGCAGCAATTTCGGCTTCGTGTCATTTCCCGACGAGCTGACCACAGGATCGAGCATCATGCCCCACAAGAAAAACCCCGACGTGTTCGAGATCATGCGCGGCAAGTGCAACCGACTGCAGTCGCTCCCCAACGAACTGACCGTGCTCACGGCAAACCTGCCGCTCGGCTACAACCGCGATCTGCAGCTTATGAAGGACATTGTATTCCCCGCCACCACCGAACTTATCGGGTGTCTTGATATGGCCGACTTCATGCTGCAACACATATCGGTCCGCGACAACATACTCGATGATCCGCGCTATGACTATATCTTTACAGTTGAGGACGTAAACAGACTTGTGCTTCAAGGCGTCCCCTTCCGCGATGCCTACCGCCGCATTGGCCTCGCTGTTCAGGAAGGCACCTACACCCCCGCACGCGAGGTGCACCACACCCATCTTGGCAGCATCGGCAACCTGGCCAACGACCGCATCGCCGCCAAAATGAGCGCCCTGATGTCGCAGATCACGAACTGAATCTACGTTTTAACGACCCGAAAGCCAGCACACCGTCGACGAAACAAACAAATATTTATGGTGATAAATCAAAAAATTCGTAACTTTGCAAATTATGAAATTAAGATTCACCATAACTACATTGGGACTGCTTCTGTGTGCCTCGGCTTCGCAGGGCGCAAAGGCCAAGAAGCCTGATGCGTCCGAGTCGTTGCGTCTGGCAGAATCGGCCTTTTATGACTATAAACCGAACGAAGCCCGTTCGCATATCTCCGACGCCCGCGCCGCCATAAAAAAGCTGCGCAAAGACAACGCCGGCCTGTCGGAACAAGCTGATGAGCTTGAACAGCGCGTGGACCGCATGGCCTCGATGATGCAACGCGTGGAGAAGATAACCGTGATTGACAGCATCACAGTAGATCGCGACGACTTCTTTGAAAACTATCGCCTGAGCCGCGGGGCCGGAGGCCTATACTCCACCTCCACCCTGCCTGAAGGCTTCGACATGGCCGACTCAACGGTGGTATATGTACCTGAAAACGGGCGTTCTATGCTCTGGGGTTCAGACTCAGGACTCATGGAAAGTGAGCGGTTCACCGACGGCACTTGGGACGATCCGGTGAATCTGGGCGATCATCTCAACCGCGGAGGCAGGGCCAACTATCCATTCATGATGGCTGACGGCATCACCCTCTACTATGCCACCCAGGGCGAGGACGCGCTCGGCGGCTACGACATCTACTTCTCCCGCCGTGATGACTCCGGCGAGTTCCTGACTCCGCAAAACGTGGGTATGCCATATAACTCGCCTTACGATGACTATCTGCTCGCAATCGATGAAGTGACAGGCGCCGGCTGGTGGGCCACCGACCGCAACCGGATTCCGGGCAAGGTAACCATCTACCTGTTTATCCCCTCGGAAATGCGCATCAATTATCCGGTTGATGCTCCTGATCTGAACGCACGCGCTTCGCTGCGCGACTGGCGTTCGACCATCGGCCCGGACTCCGACCGCGAAAGCGTGATGGCGCGGATCGATGCCGCAGAGATGGCAGCTGCCGACAACTCACCTGATTTCATTCTTCCACTGCCTGACGGACGAGTATATACCCACTGGGACGATTTCCGGTCGGACCGTGCACGCCGCCTCATGGAGCAATACGTCGACGCACTCGAAGAGGATGCCGCTGACCGACGCATGCTTGAAGACCTGAGAGCGGCCTATACCCCCGGCAAGTCTCGTAATGCCGAACGCATCATCTCACTTGAGAAAAAGACCGAAGCATCGGCTGCCATGCTCAAGGGCATGGTCAACAAAGTTATTGAAGCAGAAATACCAGATCCGAAACGCCGATGACCTCATTTATTATCGCGCTTTGCGTACTGATAGCCGGATATTTCATCTACGGCACCATAGCCGAACGAGTGTTTGGCATCGACAGCGAACGCCCCACCCCGGCCATCACCCGCGCCGACGGAGTGGACTATGTGACGCTACCCACCTGGAAGGTATTCCTGATCCAGTTTCTCAACATAGCCGGACTCGGCCCGATCTTCGGCGCCATCATGGGCATCATGTTCGGCCCGGCGGCATTTCTATGGATAGTGCTCGGCACCATCTTTGCCGGTGCGGTCCATGACTTCATCTCAGCCATGATCTCGCTGCGCAGCGGCGGCGCCTCGCTCCCCGAAATCGTCGGAACCGAACTTGGCCGCAAGGTCAAGGGGGTGATGAGTGTATTTTCAGTCGTGCTGCTGATACTTGTAGCGGCAGTGTTTGTGGTGAGCCCTTCAGGCATAATTGCAGGAATGTTTGATGCGGGCGCCCCGCTGGCCGACACCACCTTGTGGGTCATCATCATCTTCGCCTACTACGTGCTGGCCACCATGCTCCCGATTGACAAACTGATAGGACGGTTCTATCCTATCTTCGGTTTCGCACTCCTGTTTATGGCAGTGGGAATACTCTGTGTGCTGCTATTCGGACACTATCAAATACCCGATGGCTTCACTGAAGGCCTTGCCAACCGTCGCGCCGATGCAGCAAGCGCTCCGCTATTCCCGCTGATGTTCGTCAGCATAGCTTGCGGTGCGATATCAGGCTTCCATGCCACCCAGTCACCAATGATGGCCCGCTGTCTCAAAAATGAGAAACTGGCCCGACCGGTGTTTTATGGCGCAATGGTGGCCGAAGGCATCGTGGCCCTGATCTGGGCAGCTGCCGCCATCACCTTCACCGGAGGATATGAAGGACTGGCGGAATACATGAAAGCAGGTCACTCCGCCGCATCGCTGGTTCATGACATCTCGATCGGCTGGCTCGGAACCATCGGAGGCATATTGGCCATAATCGGTGTAGTGGCAGCCCCCATCACCACCGGCGACACCGCACTGCGCTCCGCGCGCCTCACTCTGGCCGATATGTTTGGAGTGGACCAGAAGCCGCTGGCCAAGCGTCTGCTGATCTGCATTCCGCTCTTTGCCGTGACCATGGCGGTGACCATTCCGGCAATGGATCCGAAGAAATTTGAAATCGTGTGGCGCTATTTCGCCTGGAGCAACCAGACACTGGCAGTGTTCACACTGTGGGCTGCTACGGTCTACCTCGGTCGCCACGGCAAAAACTATTTCATCACCATGATTCCGGCACTGTTCATGACTGTGGTGTCGGTGAGCTTCCTGCTCGTGGCTCCGAAATCACAAGGCGGTCTGGAACTGCTCGGAGGCGACCTCTATCCATATGGAGTCGGCGCGGGAGTGATGGTTGCGATATTGTTCTGCCTACTGTTTTACGCAAAGATGCGAAGCAAACGGACGAAATAAGACATGCTTGACACACTCATATCAATCGATCAATCAGTGCTGCTTTTTTTCAACTCCATGCACTGCGACGCACTTGATCCGATTATCAACTTCCTGAGCCGTAACCGGCTGATATGGCTACCGCTTTACCTGCTCATTATATATTTCATGGTCAGAAACTTCGGCTGGCGGCGCGGGCTGATCTATGTGGCCGGGGCGGCCATAGCCGTAGGTCTCGCTGACTATATATGCGCATCGGTCATACGCCCGGAGGTACAGCGGCTGCGTCCCTCCAATCCCGACAATCCAGTGTCGGAATTCGTACACCTGTACCGTAACTACCGATCGTCGAAATTCACCTTCCCGTCATGTCATGGTGCCAACACCTTCGCACTGGCCACTTTCACCTCACTTGTCTTCAGGCGACGCAGCGTCACCATAGCTATATTTGCATGGGCAATATTCATGTGCTATACGCGTATGTATCTCGGCGTGCACTATCCTGGCGACCTGCTTGCCGGAGCCGCCATCGGATCACTGATAGCCACCGGCTGCTACTATGCCGCCCGCACGATCAACCGCCTATGGCCCGGAGCGGCAGTGACCATACTGATCCTGGCCGTACTGCCCGCTGAAGCGACCGCGCAGAAAATAGACAGTGAATCGCCTAAATTTGAATGGAGCATCGACTTCCGCAGCGTGTTTGACAACCGGGAGTGCGATGCGCGCTACACAGACTGCAAGACGTTCTTTCTGGCCCAGCTATCGCCCGAAATCGGAGTGTCATTTTCCGATCGGCGTCATCTGGTGAGCGGCGGCGTGGTCTATACACAGCCTATCGGGTGCGAGTGGGACGGACACCGGCTGTCGCCCACCCTATATTATATGTATAAGGTGCCCCGCACACGCTTTGCCCTTGGCATGATACCGCGCCGGCACCTGATACGCGAACTGCCGAACTACCTGATGAGTGACTCTGCCAACTACTTCCAGAGCAATATACGCGGGGCCATGGTGGCCTTGCAGCGTCCCGACGGCTTCTTTCAAGCATTTATCGACTGGCGCGGAATGCAGGGAGAGAAGCGGCGCGAGGCTTTCCACATAATCGGTCAGGGCGAGTGGCAACGTCCGGGAGGCATGTTTATGGCCGGCGGTGTGGGTATGCTCAATCATCTGGCCCGTCGAAAAAATGCTCCGGCATCGGAGCGAGTGATCGACAACTTTGTGGTCAATCCCTACGTCGGACTCGACCTCACCCCGAAAGTATCGCCCATCGATTCCCTCTCGCTTAGAGTCGGACCAATCACATCGATCACACGCAATCGCGCCGAAGGAGGCTGGATAGTGCCGATCGGACTGTGGGCAGAACTTGACATGAGCTGGTGGAGACTGTCGCTGCAAAACACCCTCTATGTCGGCAACAAGCCTCTCTTCCCCCTCTACTCCCAGTTCGGCAGCCTGCTCAATGACGGCGAGCCTTATTATGCTTCGAAATTCTATAACCGCACGTCGCTGCTCGGCCACATCTTCGTATATAAAGATATGGTGAACCTTGATGCTGCCCTCGACTTTCATGTGGCCGAGCGCAACTTCACGTTCTATCAGCGCCTGATACTGCGCGTATTCATCTGAAAATTCAAGTAAAACGATAATAAAAACATAAAATGGAATCATTACATAATCTCCTAGTGGAACGCCGCAGCATCCGCCGCTATACAGATCAGCCCCTGACCCCCGACGAAGTCAAGACCATACTTGAAGCCGCACTGCTCTCTCCCACTGGCAAGAACTGCCGCGCCTGGCACTTCATCGCGGTCGATGATAAGGATATGCTCCAGAAACTCAGCGAATGCAAGGCTTCAGGCGCAGGTCCTGTGGCCAAGTGCGCGCTTGCTGTCTGTGTGGCAGTGGACGTGACCGCCTCCGAAACATGGGTAGAAGATGCCTCGATCGCCGCTACCGACATGATGCTGCAGGCGCGCGACCTCGGCATAGGGTCATGCTGGATCGAAGTAAACGGCCGACTCTCGGCTGACGGCACTCCGGCGGAAGACATTGTGTCGGAACTGCTGGGTCTGCCCGAACAGATACAGCCCCTCTGCATCGTCACCTTCGGCTATCCTGACGAAGAGCGCAAGCCTCAAAACACCGAAAAACTCCTCTGGGAACGGGTACATCTCGGCACTTTCCGCCACGAACAATGCTGAAGGTAGACTTCATCGGATCAGGCAACGTGGCCACCCGCATGGCTCATGGACTGCATGAAGCCGGAGCCGCGATCAGACGCATCGCCTCACGCGACATGGCCCACGCACGCGCACTGGCCGATGCCGTCGGAGCCTCAGCCGCAGAGATCGACGAGATCGACGGCACCGAAGCCGACATGGTGATAATAGCCGTGCATGACGATGCGATAGCGCCGCTGCTGCATAGCCTGCCGGCTCCGCAGGGACGCGCGATCTACGCCCACACAGCCGGATCGGTACCGATGTCGGTATTTGATGTAGAAAAATTTCCCCGCCACGGCATATTCTATCCACTCCAGACCATGAGCCGCTCGCTCGACGTGGACTGGAGCCGCGTGCCTATGTTCACGGAAGGATCGTCGGAGGAAGTGGAGGCGGAACTGACCGCTGCCGCACATACACTCACCGGATCTGTGACTCACCTCAGCTCGGAGATGCGCGCCCGACTCCATGCCGCCGCAGTGATCGGCTGCAACATGGCCGTATATCTCTGGTCACTATCAGAAAGGGTGCTGACCGATGCCGGACTCGACTTTGAAGTGATGCGTCCGCTGCTTGAAGTGACTCTGGAACGCACCCGCACCCTGTCGCCCACAGATGCCATGACCGGTCCGGCCCGCCGGGGAGACCTGCGCACCATCAGGCACCACATAGAGTCACTGCCCGATGAGGTAGCGGCCACATACAAGGCCCTGTCTCTATCCATTCTCGAAAAATATCACCCGGAACTCAAGCTAAATGAGCAGGATTGACTACGACCTGAGCAAGATACGCGCGTTTGTGTTTGACGTTGATGGAGTGCTGTCGCCCAACATGGTGCCGATAGCCCCTGACGGCACTCCCGCGCGTATGGCCAACGTGAAAGACGGCTATGCCATACAGCTGGCCATGAAGCGTGGCTACCGCGTGGCCATAATTACCGGAGCCGATGCCGAAATAGTGAAGCTGAGATACAAGCGTCTTGGTGTCAACGATATATACCTAAAAGCGTCGCAGAAACTCGGAATACTAAGCGAATGGATCACAGCCAACGGACTTACACCTGATCAGGTGGCCTATGCCGGCGACGATCTGCCGGACCTCGAATGTATGCACTATGTAGGGCTATCGGTGGCACCGGCCGACGCATCGACCGACGCGCTGCAAGCAGCCCGATATATAACCCCATGTAACGGAGGCCACGGCGTGGCACGCGACATGATCGAGCAGGTCATGCGTGCACAGGATATGTGGCTTCATGACTCAACTGCATTGTCATGGTAACAGACGGACTCAAATTCATACTCGCCAGCGGGTCGCCGCGCCGCCGCGAACTCCTGGCCATGCTCGACGTGGACTTCAGGGTCGACACCTCGCGCCAGGTAGACGAAGTGGTGCCTGAAGGACTGGAAGCTCACCTCGTGCCCCCTTACCTCTCGCGCCTGAAGGCCTCTCCATATTTGCCTGATCTAAAAGACGACGAGGTGCTGATCACGGCCGACACCGTGGTAATACTCGACGGCAAGGTGATAGGCAAGCCGAAAGATGCCGACGACGCGCGCGCCATACTGAAGCGACTGCAAGGACGCACCCACACCGTGGTCACCGGAGTGACCATGGCGGTGGCAGGCAGCGAGCCATTCACCTTCTCAGAGTCGACCGAAGTGGAATTCTCCGGTCTCACTACCGAGGAAATAGACTATTACGTAGACCGCTATCGCCCGCTTGACAAAGCCGGTGCCTACGGCATACAGGAATGGGTGGGAGCAGCCGCGGTAAAAGGGATGAACGGCAGTTTCTATAACGTGATGGGACTGCCTGTAAACCGACTTTACCGCGAACTGAAAAGCTTTTTGAAAAAATATTTGCCGACTCAATAATAATCGCTAACTTTGCCTCGGTTTTCTGTCAGGGAAACCGAAAATATCAACCTTAAACCATATCAACGTGACTGACAACACCAGTGTGAAAACACTCGACAAAGTGGTGGTGCGCTTCTCGGGTGATTCCGGCGACGGCATGCAACTCGCCGGCAACATCTTTACCAACGTTTCTGCAGGCGTTGGCAACCAGGTATCCACTTTTCCAGACTATCCGGCCGAAATTCGCGCCCCGCAGGGATCACTCAGCGGCGTAAGCGGATTTCAGGTAAGTGTGGGCCGCGAGGTCTACACTCCCGGCGACGAATGCGACGTGCTCGTGGCAATGAACGCCGCGGCCCTCAAGCAAAATCACCGCTTCCTGCGCAAAGGCGGAGTAATAATTCTCGACATTGACTCCTGTAAGGAAAGCGACCTGAAAAAGGCCCTTTTCACCACCGATAACCCGATCGAGGAACTCGGCATCAAGCATGCCCAGGTGCTCGAAGTGCCGGTGACTTCAATGACCAAAGCTGCCCTTTCGGATAGCGGTCTGGACCTGAAGTCGATGATGAAGTGCCGCAACATCTTCGCTCTCGGCCTTGTGTGCTGGCTCTTTGACCGTCCCATCGAGAGCGCGCTCCGCATGCTCCGCAACAAGTTCGGCCGCAAGCCCGCCATCTACGAAGCCAATGCAAAAGTGCTCCGCGCCGGCTATGACTACGGCCACAACATACACGCCTCTGTGTCGGTATGCCGCA
>CAZKRV010000088.1:0-8515 GCA_964555345.1 uncultured Bacteroides sp. | reverse complement strand
ATCTCTTGAGAAGAGATGATGCGTAAAATCGTTATTTGACACACTAAATTAGCAATAATAATCCATTAAAAACCAGTGCAATGAAGGCAATTAAACTGATCGTGAGTATCGGTGTGGCGCTTTGTGCCATGCTTACTTTCTGCTCTTGTGGCTCATCGAAAAAAGTTCAGAAAGCATCTTATCCTGAATACACATCTGTCGGTAACAACGGTCCCCGCACCGTTTCTAAAGTGAAGGAGGAACTGGACGAATGCGAAATCGAATCTCTCAACGAACCTGCCAACGAGTTCCGCTCCTATGGCTCCGCCGTCGACGAAGACCGTGACTTCGCTCGCCAGGAGGCTGTGCTCTATGCCAAGGCTGCACTCGCTGACCGCATCGAATCCATGGTGCTCAATGTGATGAAAGGTTACCGCAGTAAACTTAAAGTGCATGGTAAGGTATCAAGCGAGGCCGATATCAAACAGGATGTAGGTCTCATGGCCAATCGCGTGCTTGAAAACTGCCGCATTATCTGCTCCAACCGCTATCGCCTTTCCGACGGAACCTACGAATGTTCAGTCTGCATCAGCATTCCGGCCCCTGATGCCGAAAAAATCGTTGGTACGGCAATCATTGATGAAGATGAGCGTGCAGGCGTAGAATTTCACGAAGAGCAGTTCCGCAACTCCTATCGTGAAGAACTCGAACGCTTCCGTAAGGAGCAGAAAGAACGTCGCTGATGCCTCGTTTAGTCATGAAATTTAAGACTCTGATACTGGCGCTGATATGCCTGCTGGCGATCTCGCCGGTGCAGGCTGCTGACAGATCCGATGGTCTGAAACCACGCTGGATCACATCGTCGCTGCCGGTTCCAAAGAGCCCCGGATATATCTTCATCTCCGCGCAGGGATCGGGCAGTTCTCTTGAAGAGGCCCGTCTGATGGCGGTGGGTAACCTGATCACAAGGCTCGAACATGAGCGCGGAATATCGGTCAACAGCAATGTCAAGACCGAGAAACACAGTCAGCGTGGCTCATCTTACAAAAATAAGGAGATCACTTTCGAGGTGAGTGAGAAGGGCAAGACCTTCAATATCACCTGCCGAGTGGTCGATGAATATTGGGAACGCGTACGAGGCCGTTATATCGTCACGCAGCTTTACACGGTCAACGACCTTTCACGTCCCGCTCAAGGCAGTTACAATGACCATATCCGCCTCACCACCTCCTATGGAGCCGCCCCGATGTTTTATTCCCTTATTCCCGGCGTGGGTCAGTTCGTCAAAGGCAATAATGTGAAAGGCGGCATCTTTCTCGGTACTACGGCAGTCGGTGCTGCCGCCATCGTGTTCTGCGAGAATCAGCGTGCTATATATGCCAAAAAGATGAAAGAACACCCGCAGCATTTCGACTTCTATCGCAACCGCAAAGCCAATTGGGAAGTGGGACGCAACGTGTCGATCGGCGTCACCGGAGCCGTCTATCTCTGGAACTTGATCGATGCGGCGGTGGCTCCTGGACGCCGCCGGGTGATTGTCAGCCGCGGCAGGTCATATAACTACTCATTCGCACCCGTGGTTATGGACCGCGGTGTGGGTGTGGGCTTCGCAATGAATTTCTAAACCAATCCTAAAAATAGCAAAACAATGAAGATACTTTTTCGCTTTTTGTCGCTTATGATGTTTGCGACAATTTTTCCTCTCTCCTCCTGCACCGAGGACCCGGAAGACTCTACGGGTACCATCATCGGCTATGTGACCGAGGCCCCGGCTGGCATTGAGCCGATTGCAGGTGTCACAGTGTCGATACTCCCCAACGGCCACAGCACCACGACCGGCAGCGACGGCACGTTCAAATATCTTGATATGCAGCCCGGAAGCTATTCGTTGCAGTTCTCAAAAAACGGCTATAACACTACCACACGCTCCGTAGTCGTGGTGGCGGGTAAGGACGTGCGCTGCGACGTGCAGCTCTCACGTGTCAACGAAACTGCCGAAATCGAGATCAATCCCTCCTCTCTCAACTTCGGCACGTCGCAGACTGATATGAGCGTCACTATCAAGAATAACGGCAACGCCACCGCATCGTGGTCGATCGAACTCGGCAACAATCCATGGCTCTCGGTTTCGCAGCTCGGAGGCTCGATACAGTCGGGCCGTACGCAGAGTATCACATTTTCTGTCAACCGTGATTTTCTCTCGGAGATGCGCTCCGTTGTGGTCAATCTTCAGGCTTTCGGCAACTCTTATCCCATCACCATATCCTGCGCTCCCCGCAACGCTACCAGTTATATGGTAGTGGAACCTACTACTCTCAATTTCGGAACCGGCTCTACCCAGCAGGCTTTCTCAATCCGCAATCTCGGCTCAAGCACACTCAGTTGGACTGCCTCCGGCATTACCTCTCCCGCTCTTTCGCTTTCGGCCACTCAAGGCACTGTCAGCGCCGGCGGTAACGCAGTGGTGATAGCTACTATCGATCGGTCCCTCGTCTCAGGAGAAATGATCTCCACTTTTGTAATTTCCGACGGTATCAGAGAGCAGGCCATGGTTGTCAATGTCAACAATAATGGCGGTTCGGATCCTGATGATCCGGATAACCCCGGTGGTGGCAATGATGATGGTAAATACGTGGTCAGCAACGGCCTCACCGCTTACTATCTGTTCAACGATAACTTCGACGATGTATTTGGTGAATATGATGGCTTCGGGGTGAAAGGTCCGGAGTTCGTTGCCGGCATCTCAGGCCAGGCTGTCAAGTTCTCCAAACCGAAGGAGAGCGCGGTGGAGATCCCCTACGGATTGGTTAATAATCCTTCGTTTTCGGTCAGCTTTTGGGTTAAAGACCTTAACGATGGACTTATTTTCTACTCAAAGTGTTCGGATAATCAGAACAGGTTCATACTGTCAATGGTCAATGGCTCGTTGAGATTCATATGCACATCGTATGCCAATAATTACAAAGAAGACAGTGCGGATTTCCTATTCTCCCATATCAATATTAATGATCAGAATTGGCACCATATCGCCATCGTTTCCGATCATGGCACCACTACCTCCTCTACTTGGACTTCTACGCTTTATGTCGATGGAAAACGTTGCAGTACTATTTCGGAAAATGCAGGTCAGGAACTGCAGTATCCTAATGGCTTTGTAATCGGAGGCAGGGCCTCTCTCTATTATTATGATCTTGTATGCTCCAGCTTTACCATGGACGATTTCCGTTTCTATGATTCCCGTCAGCTGAGCGCAAGCGAGATCAAGGAGATCTATAACGCACGCCAGTAATAAACACACAACAACCCATGAAGGTGTGTCAAAACAAGCATTGACACACCTTCATTTATTAATAAACTCCACTATCACATGAAACTATCGGCTGCTATTGCGGTATTTATGCTGACAGTCTGCTCTCTTACAATGAGCGCGCAGACTGACAGCAAGTCGTTTGACGATTACGTCCGGAACAAAAAAGCGGAATTCGAGGCTTTCCGTCAGCGGAAAATGACCGAGTTCGAGCAATATCGACAGCGGCTCAACGAAGAATATGCCAATCTGCTAAACTCGCGTTGGTCGACGTTTAAGGAAGAACCGGGCATGACTCCCATCATGGAGCCGGAACCCGTGAAACCGATAGTGGCCGATAATGACAGGGCGGAGAAACCGCGTCAGGTTGCGATAGGGAGGGTCGTGAAGCCGTCGCCTGCTATCCCCGACGTACCTGTGACTCTGCCGGGATCCTCATCGGCAGGAAACACATATCCTGTAAATTTCAGGTTTTTCAATACTCCATGTGGCATAGGTAACTTTGACACAGCCCTGCTTTCGATGGCTAAGACCGACAATAGGTCGCTGACGGCCGCATGGCGGAAGTTGACTGACAACGAACGGCTCACGCCGTTGGTCAACGACTGTCTGCGTCTGCGTGAAGATATGCGGCTTTGTGACTGGGGCTATCTGCTGCTGGTGGAGAAAGTTGCCGCTACTCTTTATCCGAAGTCCACAGATTGTCAAGCTTTCCTTGCCGTGGCTCTGCTCAATCAGTCGGGCTATGACGCACGTCTCGGTCTTAAGGACGGGCGGCTTGTGATGATGTTTCACCCGAGCCACACAATTTATGAATCTCCATTCCTGTGCATTGACGGTAAAGCGTATTATCCCCGTGGAGCCAATGCCAAAGGAAACGCTCCGCTGTCAACATATAGCGGCGACTACCGTAAATCACCTACTCCCATACGCCTGACCATAGACCGCTATCCGCGCTTCTCTCCGCCTGAAGCCGGCACTCGCACTTATTCTTCAGCTACATGGAAGTCTGCTCCACCTTTTGAGGTCACGGTCAATGCCTCGGTTATCGAGTTCTTTAATGCTTATCCGGCTGTCGACTGGCCTGTCTATGGCGTTGCGCCTATGGGGCCTGAACTCAGCAGCGTGCTGTTGCCGGTCATGCGTATGCTCACCGAAGATATGGGCGAAGTCGAGGCTGTCAACATGATACTCAGTTATCTCAATTATGGTTTTAATTACATGACCGACGGCGATCAGTTCGGACGGGAAAAATCGTTTTTCTTTGAAGAAAACTTCTATTATCCTTACAATGACTGTGAAGATCGAGCCATTCTCTTTGCCAAGCTGGTTAATAGCGTGCTCGGACTCGATGTGGTTTATCTCAAGCTTCCCCGCCATCTGGCATGTGCGGTACGCTTCTCGCCGGATACAAGCATCACGGGATCATCTGTCAAGGTTGACGGACAGACCTACTATGTTTGTGATCCCACATGTATAGGTGGTAAAGCCGGCTATCTTGCGGCCCAATTTGCCAACTCCACACCGGAAGTCTACAAAATCAAGCCGTGAAGCGCCTATCCGTCATAATCCGTTCATTGCCTATCCCGGTTAAAGCATTGATCGTGACGGCGCTTGCCATGCTCCTTTCTTATGTTGCGATATATGACCTCATGTCGGTGTCGTTTTTCGCGCCGATGGAGAAAGCTGCTGATTTCCGTTTCAGTGATTTTTACACTTTGGTGGCCAATGACCGGGCCGAGAAGCAGGTGGATCCCGACATTGTGATAGTGCCGGTGGACGGCTGCCGGCGTGGTGAGATCGCACGTGTGATTACTGATTTAGACTACTGCTCTCCGGCTGCCGTCGGGCTTGATATAGTGTTTACGCGCCCGGCTGATCCGGCCTCTGACGAGTTGTCTGAAGCACTTGCGTCATGCGCTAATCTGGTGATGCCTGTAGAGATGGAGGAAACGGCTGATCGTGGACACTATATAGTCAACCATTCGTCATGGTATGATTCTATTGTGATGCCTGATGGTGGCTTTGGTGCTGTTAACATTCAGGGTGACAGAGAGTCATGGTCTACGGTACGCGATTTTAAGGGATTTTTCCTGACTTCGGAGTCCGATACCATAATGTCGCTTCCAATGGCTCTGGCGAGTCTTTTGTCGGAGGAGGCCGGTCAGAAACTGATCGACCGTAGAAATGAAGATGAAGCCATCTCCTTCATTTCCCGGGAATTTAATATAGTCTATCCTGACGAGATTATGGCGCGGCAGGCTGAGATCGAAGGGAAAATAGTGCTTGTCGGTAAACTTGATGATGGTGCCGACATTCATCAGACTCCGATTGATAATTGCACGCCGGGTCTTATTGCACAGGCTTATATCGCGGCTACGATTCTGTCCGGTGATTATACACGCAGGCTCACCGAAACGGAAACAACCCTGATCGCCGCACTGCTTTGTTTTATTACTGCATGGCTGAATCTACGGCTTGCCGACAAACCGATGGGCTCGCTTGCAGTCAGGTTGATACAGCTCGTGTGGCTTTATCTTATGATAGTTGGCGGTACATGGGTCTATATCCGTTGGAATGTGGACCTGAACTTCGCTTATGCAATGCTCATGGCCACACTTGGCGTGGCGGCTTGCGATATATTTGACGGTATCTTTGCTGAAAACGCTTTGGCTGACCGCATTGCAGGGGCATATCATAAAATACAACATATATATGGCACTCGTAAAAAAAATGAAAACAGACAGATTGCTGCCGATACTGACGGTGATAATGATGACGATGATGACGGGGTGGGGCACGCTTAACGCATCGCTCACCGTCTATCGTCTCAGCGGTAATGTGATAGTGAAGAACGCAGCCGGTGAGACTGCCCTACGTCGGCGTGCAGTTGTGGCTCCGGCCGATAACCTTGTCATACCGGCCGATGGTAAAGTGGAGATATATGATTCAGGATCAGGACGTATTTATTCTTCACTCTCCTCCGGGACGATTTCTGTGAAGCAGCTGATTGCCGATGCAAAAGCCGATGCCTCGTCGGTGACACACAAGACCAATGCCCGTCTGCTTGCCACCATTAATGAAAACGCCTTGCAACAAACCACGCGCTACGGCCGGTCCGGTGTGTCGCGCCATGCCACAGATGCTGCGTCAAGTGGTCTGTTTGCCTTGCCTGACGGCATTACGCCGCTGGGCTATCTTATGGGGCTTCAGGTTTGCGATGATTATGATAACAGTCATGATATCGTCTTGATCCGTCGTGAATATGGTGACGGTGATGATACGTTCTGTTTCGTCATATTCAATACTATTGATCAGCCGCTTTATGTCAACATATTAGAGCAACGCCCTGACGGCGAAATAAATGCTTATTTTGACAGAAACCCGCTCGTCGGTCCACGCGGCGCCACAATGATCCAGCACTACCGCTATATGCTGACTCATGACACAGGTTATATTGTCGTAGCATCTGACCATGATTTCACCGCAGCAGAACTGGAGCTGCTTCTTGATTCGGGTTACACACCGGAGCATAACTTCTACTACTCTCTGTTGTGTCCATAACGTCGGAGAACTTATGTCCCTGTGGCAGGCATAAGAATTTTTTTTGAAAAAATTGTGAAAAATGAGGGGAAATAGGGGGATTTTTACTACCTTTGTGGAAAATTTGGCAAAGCCATGGCCGGAACGGTTAAAGATACATACGGCAGCATTCGCTCCAAGGTGGAGGTGATTTTGGCGCGTCAGCAGATGCTGGTGCGAGAGATTGAGGCCCAGCGGGCCGAAAACCGTCGCCTTGAAAGTGAGATAGCCTCCCTTCGCAAAGAGTTGGAAGGGGTGCGTGTCGACAATGAGTATCTCACCGTGGCGTCCGTGCTCGCACATAATCGCGAGGACGTGGAGCATACCCGGTCACTGCTGGCCGGATTAGTGCGTGACATCGATCGCTGCATAGCAGAACTCTCCGCATGCTGATGCCGATGAATGATAAACAGAGAATAACCATCCAGCTGGCCGATATGCCGAGGATTCCTCTTGCGGTGAACCGCGACGAGGAGGAGACGGCTCGGAAAGCCGAAAAATTAGTCAACGAGCTTTGGGCCCGTTGGAGCAAGACATTCGCTACAGAACCATCGCTGAAAGTGATGGCGAGAGTGGCATTTCAGTGCGCAATGCTGTATCTGAAAATGGAAGGCAGACAGACCGCACTGGAAGAATTGGACCGCGAGCTTGACGCTCTTCTGCATAATCTGCCGGGCTTAGAGTAGCCCCAAGACAATTCATCGCGCTCCGTGACAAACGGAGCAAATAGACCGAATGGTGACGCACCCACACTCGCTTTGCGAGGCTACGGCGCGCTGGCTCACTCCATGACTGACATGGGAAGAGAGCGGTGCGGCGGCTGGCCCGGAGCGGTTGCGGGATTTTTTGTTTTCATGCGAAAACTTCTTACAACTAACCATAAAAACCAATCAAACAATCCATTCTAATTATTAATTAACAGTCACATATATGAACACATTGTTGATAATCATCATAGCCGCAGTGGCTCTTGCCGCCGGAATGCTGATCTCGATGCAGGTGCAGAAGAAGATGGCCCGGTCGAGTGCCAAGCAGATAATCGATGAAGCCCGCCTTGAAGCTGAAAACATGAAAAAACAGAAGCTGCTTGAGGCTAAGGAAGAGGAAATGAAGATCACCAACGAGGCTGAACGTCAGGCCAATCAGCGCCTGAGTAAAGTGCAGAGTGCCGAAGCCCGTGCAAAGCAGCGTGAGCTTCAGCTCAATCAGCAGCAGAGTGAAAATCAGCGTGCCAAGAATGAAAATGAGGCCACAAAGGCCCACCTTGATGCCCAGATGGCAGTGATCGAGGAGAAGAAGGCCGAGATCGATCGTATGCACAAATCTGCAGTCGAGACTCTGGAGCATCTCTCAGGCTTGTCGTCGGAAGAAGCGAAGGAGAAGCTGGTGGAAACAATGAAAGACGAGGCTAAGACGGCCGCCGCTTCATATATCAATGAAATTATGGACGAGGCCAAACTTACCGCCAACAAGGAGGCCAAGCGCATAGTGATTCAGTCGATACAGCGCGTAGCCACTGAAACGGCTATTGAGAATTCGGTCACCGTATTCCATATTGATTCCGACGAGATCAAGGGCCGCATCATCGGTCGCGAGGGCCGCAATATCCGTGCGCTCGAAGCCCATACCGGAATCGAGATCATCGTT
>CAZKRV010000087.1:0-8563 GCA_964555345.1 uncultured Bacteroides sp. | reverse complement strand
GACTTTGACAGAAATTTTGCGAGAATTTCAAGCAGTCAAGAATCAGCGCGGATAAACGCTTTTTAAAATGTCTGCCGACCCACCCGCTTGGCCCGTGACCGGGCTTCTGCTATGCGGTCTGCGACACAAAGTTACACATTTTTTTCTTTCCTCCCAACAAATTGCACTAAAAGTTACGCGCTACCGCCATCGCGGTCCAACGGGAGACCGACTCAATAATAGCTAAGGTCACATCACGCGAATGCAACCAAAAAAGGTTGCTTTTTTAATATGCAACCAAAAAAGGTTGCATATATCAGAAATTATAATTACATTTGCAGAAAATAAAGTTCCTTCATGAAGTCAGGCGCAATTATCACTGGAGATATTGTTAATTCCACTAAATTAACAGTGGAAGGAAGAAAGATTATGCTCAATAATCTACAACTTATTCCGGAGGTATTGTCTCCAGTGCAAGAAGTCTCTATAGAAATTTTTAGAGGAGATAGTTTTCAAATTGGAATATCTAATGCAGCCTCAGCTCTCAGATGCGCACTTGCTATCAGAGCATGGTTACGCAGTCATAATGACTCTGGATCTAAGGTGTTGGATGCTCGCCTTGCCATTGGCATAGGTACTCTTGACTATGAGTCCGATGCTTTATCTACAAGTGATGGTGAGGCATACCGCTTATCAGGTAGACTACTTGATGACATGAATAAGTCAAGGCTTGAGATTAGAACGCCGTGGCATGAAGTTAATGAAGAATTAAAACTAACCACAGCCTTTGCTGATGATATAGTGAGTTCATGGTCTCAAAATCAAAGTAGAATTATTCTACAGCGTCTCATTACATTGAAGAATCATGTTGAACTATCTCAGGGCCTTGGAATATCACGCCAAATGATAGATAAATCCTTAAAAGCATCGAAGGAGGAACTTATCGAAGCATACATAAAAAGATATGAAAAGTTAATAACCAAACATATACATTGATTATGATAACTATTTTCATAAAACTTATTGCTGCTCATCTTATCGGAGATTTTCTGCTCCAGACAGATAAACTCTGTGAAATGAAGTATAGTCACAATACACCTAAGAGATTAATCGCGCTTGGTATTCACAGTGCTGTACAAGCCATTCTTTCTTATGTGTTCATCGCAGATTGGACACTTTGGATATTGCCCCTTGTTATTTTCACCAGTCACTTTATTATTGATTTGATAAAGATCATTTGTAAAGGTAAAAGATTACCTGCGTTATTAATGGACCAAATCGCACACTATATCGTAATCATAGGAGTATGGTGGCTACTTTATAATAAAGGGTTATGTAATATTTATACAACATATTTACCTCTATCTTTTTGGCCAATACTGACATCTTATATAGCGGTACTGGTGCCAACTTCTATTTTAATAAAATCCTTTATTGAATTTGAAGGCTGGATGCCTAACCAATCTCTACCATCTGCAAACACCTCTCAACAACAAGAAGAATCATTACAAGGATTACCCAATGCCGGAAAATGGATTGGATATCTTGAACGTGTACTTATACTCACATTTATTTATACTGGGAATGTAGAGGGGATAGGATTTCTACTGGCAGCTAAATCTGTTTTCAGATTTGGAGAACTTAATAGAACTCAAGATATTAAAGTCACAGAATATGTTTTGATTGGTACGTTTGTCAGCTTCACCATAGCTATTGTCATAGGATTTGGTGTTAAATGGCTGATTGGCGGCTAAAAATGAGATAGCACGCCATCGCAGCTGAGAGGATTTGATTAGTGAATTTGCGATTTTTTGTTTAACTTTGCAGCATGAAACGATTTATGCTTGCCGCGGCTACCGCCGCAATTACCGGAATATCTGCCTTGGCTGCCGATGGCGAGGCCAACGAATGGCCTCAGTCGCATTTCGGCTGGGGCGCAGACGTGACCAGCGCTATTGACATGACCGGACAGGATATGTCGACGTTAAATATCGGAGCGGCTTTAGGCTATAAAAACCGTGCCATACAGATTGCCGGTGTTGGCGGCCAGATTGATATCGCCGTGGGAAACAACAGTCGTTTCTACCCGGTATTCGCTCTGGTGCGCACTTCGTTCACACCGAGACCAAGCCGCTGCTTCATGGAGGTAAAGGCCGGCTATTCATTTAACCGAATGGACGACAAAGCTGATCATAACGGCATCTACGCCTCGGCAGCATGGGGCATAAATCTGGCCATGAGCCGTAACTACCGGTCATATATCACTCTGGGCTACGTCTATCGACAGATTTCAGGCCACGGCTATAAAGATGTTTCAGCCGTGAGCGCCGGTATAGGCATCAATTTTTAAGGGCTTTAAGGGCAGGCACTGCGGCAACAGCGGCCATGATGGCCACCACCCACCATAATCCGGCAAGCTGCAGCAATCCGGCGAAAAGCACGATCAGCGTCAGCGCAAACGCCACAAGATATGAGTGCCGGCTCAGGCGCATATCCATGCGATAATAGAACCACACCATCAGCAGGGCATCGGCCAGCATCCACAGTATCAGGGCCACGCCCAGGCCATAAAACCCGAAGTAGTAGAAGCCTGCGACATTGAGCGCCAGTCCGATGACATTGCTCGCAATCTCCGTGAAGCAATAGATGCGGCCACGGCCTGTGACGAGAAAAACATAGCTCACGGCCACGGATATGGGGCGCAACATCATACCGGCCATGCCAAGCACGAAATATGGAAGGATAAGCATGTATTCCGCATTATAGAGCACGGTGATCAGCAGCTGCGATGCAGCAATAACGGCAAGTACGCAAGGGAGCATGATCAGCCCCGTGAAGTTGCTCTGGTGATTGACCATGATCTGCATACGCATAGGATAACGGTTGACTCCGGTCAGTCTCGGATAGTATTCATAACCAACCGACACGAAGATCATGGCGGCGTAGCGCCAAAGCATGGTGTAGCCGCCCTGATAGAAACCGAGCACCGTGAGGTCCCAGTGGTCGATGATAAATGTCTGGAACACATAGTTGATCAGGTAACCGAACACAGTGGAGGCCATCAGCAGAGATCCGACTTTGATGAATCCGCGTCCATGTTCAAACGTCTGGCGGAGCGAGCGCTTAACAGGTTTGATATCAAACCGGCTATGGCGCCACATCAATGCCAGCGGCAACCAGATGGCCACAGCATAGGCCAATATGGAGGGCACAACGCCGTCAAGATCAAGCCAAAAACAAAGGGGGAGCGAAAGGAGCAGGCCGCCCACAGCCCCGCAAAGTCCGGCCGAGGCAAGCGGCTTGAGACGGCCGAGGCCCTGGAGTATGACCTGCTCGGAAGCGGTCAGCGACTGAAAGAACAGCGCCAGTCCGATGACCCAGAACGACCATACATGGTCATTATCATGAAAAGTCAGCCGGCTGAGAATCCCTGACATGGCAATGGTGACCACAGCACCAAGCAATCCGAGGGCCACTCCGAAACGTCGGACTGTCGATACCGCAGTTGATGCCTCAACAGGATTGCCGGCAGAGGCCGCCACATCTTTCACAGCGGAAGTGCGTATGCCTAATTGTGTCACCGACCCTATCAGTTCAGCCACAGTCATATACAAGCCCCACAGACCCACACCGGCCGGACCAATCCACCAGGTGATGAATTTTATACGGACCATCGCGCAAAATATCTGCAGCGCCTGCATGGAAGTAAACAGGCTCATGGCCTTAGCCACCCTACGGTTTACCTCCGAAGCCATGTCAAGGGATCGTATTTAGTCTTCTCCTTACGAATCTCAAAATGAAGCAGTCCGCGCGAGGGATTGCTCTCCGAGGGAGCGACAATGCCGAGCACATCGCCGGCCTTGACCTTGTCACCTTTCTTCACTCCGAGGGTTTCGATATTGGCATATACCGTGAGATAGTCGCCATGGCGCAGGAGCACCACATGACCGAAGCCACTCTGCATGAACACGGCCGACACCACTCCGGGATAGACGGCGCGCACGTGTGCGCCAGAGGCGGTTTCTACGTCGATGCCCGGATTATCGACCTGTACTTTCGACAAAGTCGGATGCGCGTGGGTGCCGAAAGCGCTCACAACAGTAAACGTGTGGCTCAACGGCGATGGCAATTTTCCCTTTTGTGCGGCAAAGTCACCGGTCGGTTCTCCCTTCGGGCGCTCCACCGGCTTAGGCTGGGCCGGCTGTGGCGCCGGAGTCTCAGCTTTTTTGCCTCCGGACTGAGGAGCACGCTTCTCAGCAGCTTTACGTTCAGCCTCAGCCTTAGCACGGGCTTCGGCCTCAGCTTTGGCGCGGGCTGCCTCTTCAGCTGCCTTGCGCTCGGCTTCTTCCTTGGCTATAAGCCGCGTCAGTTCGTCATCAAGAGAGCGAAGCTGATTCTGCTGACGCTTGAGCAGACCGTTAAGGCGCTTGGTCTCGCCTTTGAGCGAGTTAACCACAGATTGGGCAGAATCGCGGCTTGCACGCAGACCGGCATGCTCGCGCGAGGCCGAAGCCTTCATCGCACTGACGCGGGTATGAAGCTCGGCAAGAGACTGCTTGCGGACAGCCAATTCCTCCATGACGGTGCGAATACGTTCGGTCTTGCGGTGACGCCAGGCAGAATATTCCTCCATGTAGCGCATGCGGCGGTAAGCCTGACTGAAATTATCGGCAGAGAAAAGGAAGTTGACAGTGTTAAGCTCGCGGCGATAGCGCCTCGAAGCTCTTGCCGCCTTGGCATAATGTTCGCGCAAGGTGGCCAATTCGTTTTCATTGACAGCAATTGAGTCGGCAATAGCGCGTGAGGCGGTTTCAACGGAATCTATACGGGCCTGAAGCGCCTTCAGCCGCGAACTTATGTCGGCAATGCGCACTTCCAGACGACTTAGATTCTGCATACGGCGTGAGAGCCCCGCCTCAGCCTCGGTGAGCTTGCGGTGTGTGTCGGCGATCTGCTGCTCGGTCTGCGCACGCTGACGGCGTGCATCGGCACTGGTGCGCTTACGCTTACCATCGACTCCGGCAGGCACCAGAGCGAATATAAGCAGCATTATCAGCAGAGCGGGTAGCTTACGCATATGTGTATTTGAATTAAGTAAAGCTTTGTTATTCAGGTTATTTCAAGAAGCCACCGAGCATCTTCAGTGCCTCAGAGGGAGTGATGCGGCTATAATCCGATCCGGGAGCAGACCATCGCGCGGGCGAATCCTGATTCCACTTGGCAGAGCGCAGGTTCCACGTCAGGCGCACGGCCAGCGGCTTACCGGCATAAACGGTGTGGAGCTCCACCACCGAACTGGAGTCATCGGTTTCAGCCTTGTAGCTAACAGCCGGGGGCAGCTTGGACAGCGCGTCCTGGTTACCCATAAGAGCCTCCTGCACTTCGGTGAACGATAGGCCCGCTTGCGTGAGCAACCCGGCCACGGATATCTCCATCATTATCTTCTTGGGCATACGCAGCGACATAACGGCCTGCGAAGGATCGGAATATGCACTGCCGACCTCCATGCCGAACATACGAAGCGACAGATAGATGCTCTCGCCGCGCACCATGGTCATGCGGCCCGAGCAACTGAACTGCGCCGGGCTGAGGATCTCAACCGACACAGGAGAATAGACATTGGTCCACACCGTGGATTCAACTTCCTCAATGGCAGGCACCACTCCGGTCTGCAGCTCGGGAGCCACAGCCTGACGATGGCTGCGGCAACCGCACAGGGCAGTGACCGTCAACGCCACGCAGGCAAATATTTTCAGGATTCGCATATTCATATCATTCTGTTATTCATTCAGGTTTACCGACGGTCACTCTCTGCCGGAGCGACTCCGACGATGGATCAAGTTCCAGGCCCTCTTTCCAATATTCCAGAGCCAACTCCTCACGACCAAGTTTATAGGCTATGTCACCGGCATGCTCCATCAGTTCAGCAGAACGATCGTCACCGGAGCGCATGATCGCGGTATCAATGTATTCCTTAGCCTTCTGATAGTCGCCGAGATGGTAGAGAATCCAGGCGTAGGTATCGAGATATGTCGACTGACCGGGGCGGAGCATCATCGAGCGCGAACTCATCTGCTCGGCACGGGCCAGCTCACGGCCTGTTTCGGCCAGATAATAAGCATAGTTATTAAGTGCCAGATCATTGTCCGGATCCATGGCAATAGCCTGCTCATAGCAGGTCACCACACTGTCGGTCCGTCCGGCCTGCTGCCACACATCGCCCATGGAAGTCAGGATCTCGCTGCGGGCACCATTGTCGTCAGCCGGAATGAGCGCAAGCGCTCCTCGGAACGTGCCAATGGCCCCGTCATAGTCGCCGATACGCGACAACACCATGCCGAGGAGCTGACGCAATGACGGATCGGCAGGCTGATACTCCACCGCCTCGCGTGCAGCGGCAACACTTTGGTCAAGCGAGTCGACAGTGGCATAGAGCCTGATGAGCGTCGACCAGACCTGACTGTCATCATGATTCATGTCAGCCACATAAGCCAATTGTTCGGCAGCACGGCCATAGTCGCCGATGCCGACATAATATCCGCTGACATAACGGCGCAGCTCTTCGTCGTGGGGGTACTGTCCGAGCAGCTGATTGAGCAGAGTGTCAATATCATGGCGTCGGTCAACACTATCGGCATATTCCGACAGATAGTCAGACATCAGTCCGATCTTGCTCTCACGGTCAAGATCGTCAAGACGGAGAGCTGCGGCGATTTCAGAATAGTATTCTGCAGCAAGGCCTCGGCTTTTGTAGCGCTGGGCACGCTGGTAGTAGGCGGCGCCATTGGCAGGGTCAAGCGCCAGAGCGCGGTCTATGTAGACGTCTGCCGAATCGGGCAGACCGATATTGTCGAAATAGGCAGCCGCAAATACCCGCGCATCGGCATCAGCCGGCATGGCGGCAAGCATGGTATCGACCCGCGCTGTGGCAGCGGCAGTGTCGCCGGTCTCGAGCAATAGGCGGGTCTGCTGCATCACGGTCTGCGGGGAGAGGCCCTCAAGGGTTTCTATCCTATCCATGAGTCGCAACGCCTCGAAGGCTGAGCCGTAACGGCTCTCGACAGCAGCGCGGTGCCAGAGCACCGACACATTATCGGAATTAAGCGAGTCAAGCACTTGCCAGACCCCAAGAGCCTTGTCAGTGCGACCAATGCGCTCATAATTGAGGGCAAGATTGTATCCGGAATAAAGATCGGCAGGAGATGCCTCAAAATGGCGTTCAAGCAGGTGCAGACCAGCCATAAACAGAGTGGAATCACCGCGGCTCAGTCCCATCATTCGCCCGCCGAGCATACCTCCGGGCACTGATGAGCTGACGCTGTCAAGCTCCACGGCACGGCGCAGCAGCAGAAATGCCGCATCGGACTCGCCCGCCGCCTCGCGTGACAATGCTTCCATGAAGTAGTAGTCAGCCTTGCGCTCACGCTCGGGGGTAACACCTGAGGCGACCGATACCGTCAGTGACAGCACCGTCAGCACCACAGCCATAATCGGCCACCGTATAATCCTCGTCCGATTCATCTGCTTCTTACTGTCGACCTGTGTGTCCGAAGCCTCCTTCGCCCCGCTCGGTATCGCCGAGGCAATCGGCCTCCTCCCACTCCACCCGGGCGTGGGCAGCCACAACCATCTGGGCTATGCGTTCGCCAGGCTGCACGGTGAAAGGAACAGACGAAAGGTTCACAAGTATAACTCCGATCTCTCCCCGATAGTCAGCATCGACTGTGCCGGGAGAGTTTAGTACGGTGACCCCATGTTTCAGAGCCAGGCCTGAACGCGGACGCACCTGACATTCATAGCCTTCGGACAACTCAATGCGGAGTCCGGTTGGTATCAGCGCTCTTTCAAGGGGTGCGAGCACCACCGGGGCGTCGAGCGCGGCACGCAGGTCCATGCCGGCCGAAAGCGGAGTGCCGTAGGCCGGCAGCTCCATTCCGCTGCCGTTTATTATCTTAACTTTGACGTTATGAACCATCACTTTGAGATTTTCGCTTCTTTCGTGTTTTACATTACTTTTGCGCAAAGTTATCAAAATTTCCCCAATGGTGCAAATCGACCATTGGGGAAACAGGGATATCAAAGTACGCTGCGGTAGAGGGCCTCGATGTCGGCCAGAGTCACCTCGCGGGGATTGCCCGGGGTGCAGACATCGGCGAGGGCTTGCGCGGCGAGAGCGGGAATATCGGCTTCGCCAATGCCGAGTTCGGAGAGATGCTGGGGAATGCCGACGCGGACGGCCAGGTCACGCACGGCAGTGCAGGCGGCGCGGGCAGCTTCCTCGCGCGTCATGCCGCTGATGTCAACGCCCATAGCTTCGGCCACACGGGGGAATTTGTCAAGGCATTCAGGCAGATTGAACTCCATGATGGTGGACAGGAGCAGGGCGTTGGCCACGCCATGGGGCACGTCGAAAAGCGAGCCCATCGGGTGAGCCATGCCATGGACAAGTCCAAGACCTACGTTGGAGAAAGCCATGCCGGCAATGTATTGGGCCACGGCCATGCCGTCGCGCGCCTCGGCATCGGTGGGGAGCACACTAAGGTCGGCATTGACATTAAGGTAGTTCAGGTTACCTTTGGCTGTG
>CAZKRV010000086.1:0-8634 GCA_964555345.1 uncultured Bacteroides sp. | reverse complement strand
TCGAAAGCTGAGATGGCGCTCATGTAGCGGCCGGAGAGCACGAAGAGGTCGTTGGTCGAACCTTCGCCGGTATCAACGAAGCGCTGGTAAGTCACAGCGGCAGCGGGGTAATTTTTTGCATTGTAGTATGCGGATGAGAGAGACTTGAGCAGCTCGGCCTTATCGGGGTTAACTTCCACAGCCTTTTCAAACTGAATTACGGCCAATGAGTCCATCGACATCTCGGTGAGCACGTCGCCATAGGTGGTGTAGTCATTGGCAGTGAAGCGGTTGTTGGCCGGAGGAGTCATAGCGAAGAATTTCTGAGCGAGAGTATTGGCTTCGTCATAATTCTTTTTGGCTGCATGGTTGAGGAACTTCATGCGGTGCATGGAGAAGGAAGCGGGATTCTTGGCGAGAACTTCTTCAGCCAGAGCAAGACTCTTGTCATAGTTACCTCCGAAGAAGAGGAGCTGCACATAGCGCTCTTCGTCCTGAATGAAGTGGTTGGGATTCTGCATGTAGACACCATACTGCTCGGCGGCGCGGGTGAACTGGTCGTTGTCATAGTATTTTTCAGCCAGTTCGCGCTGAGCCAGTGCGGAGTTGGGAGCAAGGTTATTAAGCTCGATGAGCTTCTCGATAGCAAACTTGGGGTTTGCGTGAATGTAGGCGTTGGCATATTTCACGTAAGCCTCGGGAGTGCCGGGGTTGTAGTAGATAGCGTTGTCATAAGCGCCGGCAGCACCACCTACGTTGTCTTCAGCCAGAAGTTTATCGCCACGCATGATATAGATGTCAGTGTTCTTCTTGTCTTTCTTGAAGGCGGCATCCATATATTTGTCGTAGTCCTTGGCATAGGCCACAGGATCGGCATTGTAGAACGAGCGGGCAATGGCTACGTTGACCGAAGCATTATTCTGGGCCTTGAGAGCAGCCTTGAACTGATCTTTGGCAGCGTTGAGATTGTTGTTCTTGAGTTCAAGAGCGCCCAGACCCACGTAGTTCAAACCGTTTTTAGGATCAGCTTTCTCACCCTTCTGGAAATAGGATGATGCAGCTGCAAGGTCGCCGTTGTGGAGCGCAATCGAACCGAGATAGTAGCAGGCGGTAGCCTTCTGATCAGGGTTCGTAAGATCATTGATCGTACGCTCGAGGATTTCGCGAGCGTTGTCAAACTGGTCAGCCTTGTAGTACTCGATGCCATCGAGGTAGCCCTGGCTCTGTGCGGAGAGCGAAAGGGCCGAAGCGGAACAGAGTGCCGCCAGCAGAAGATGCTTGATTTTCATTTCTTATGCTTGTGATATTGTTTGGTTTTATGAATTTCTAACGATAAGTGACCGATTTTTATTGTCCGGCCACGGTGACATTGACCATACGCGGCTGGAACACCGCGGGGAGCACTCCGGTGAGCTGAATCACTTTCTGGCCCTGCATGCCGGTCACGAATGCAAAGAAAGAGTTATTGAGCGTTCCGCCCACGGTGGTGGTGATCATATAGACCGAACGGAAGAGGGGATAACGTCCGTCAAATATATATGCCTGATAGGGTTTATAAGCCTGCACAGAGTTGTCACCGGCCACGGCAAGCACCTTGACATCGGAGCGGAAAGACAGGTTGGTAGTATCGGATTCCGATGAACGGCGGCGGATCTCATCTTTGGAAAGTGCCGTGCCATCCATGTTGGCGCTCACCCAGCTCACACCGACAATGCCGAGGGCGTTGGGGCGTGAGTTAACGGCCTCAAACACGTCGCGCGCCGACTCTTCGGCATAGACGTTAGGACCGAAAGGAACCCCACCGCAGATGCTGTCGCGCACGAACTGCATCACACTCGAGCCGTTCTGGTCAAAGACCACGCGGATCGTGTCGAGTTTTGTGGGCCACATCTCGTCCCATGTCTGCACTTCACCAGACAGCACCTGACGCAACTCTTTGAGCGAGATCACGTCCTGAGGATTTTTTTCATTAACAATAAGCGCAATGGCATCAACAGCAATGCGTTTTTCACGCACATTGAGCTTGCGGTTACGCAAATGGGTCTTTTCTTGCGGAGTGAGGGTACGGGCCGTCACTATGGTGCGGACTGAGTTATCAGGATCCAGCAGAGAGTCGATAGCTGCGCGCTGACTCACATAGTATGGAATGACCCACGCCTGACGCTTCTTGGTATTGTAGGAATATTCGAACACATCGATCTCCTGATCCATGATGTTTTCAAAGGAAGCGTCGCATGCGAGCACCATCTTCTCAACTTTGGGACCGGCGTCCTTGCCTGACGACTGTGAGCCGCCACATGAGCAGAGAGCGGCAACCGTCAGGGCTGCCGCAGAGATGCGGGTAAAGGTTCGTGTCATATTCATTTTACAAATTTGAATCAATACCTTTAAACTGACGTATACCCCGCCAGATACCATATAGAATGAACAAACCGGCGGCGCAGTAGCGTGCCCATGCCCAGTCGGCATCCCACTGGAAGAAATTCATGATCAAGAGTACTCCCATACCTATATATATAAGGATCATGAAGATGCCGAACACATTGCGCATGACCTGCGGAGTGCCCGGGTGGCGACGCACGTCTTCGTGGCGGATTTCTTCGTTCTGGTTGTTTTCGGAATTGTAGGTAGTCATGGTGCTGTTTCTGTTTTTTACTTAATAAATATCTATTTTATCAAGTAACGCCTGACGGGGTGTCAAAGTTAACAAAAATTACAATTAAATGCAAATTTTATCATTTTTGCGATGCGAGAGCACGGATCATTGCGTTGACAGCGGCAGTGTCGGCAGCAGCTTCCTGCGGTGTCATTTCATTGAGCCTGACCACCTGGGTCACTCTTGCGGCAGGATTGAGGTTAGCCAAAATCTCTTTGGTCGAAGGGGCAGCATTTAGCTTGCGATATTCAGCATAGGTCCACTTGGTGAAGCGGGTGTTGTCGCCCACCCCACCGCGGCGGTCAAGCCAGTAGCCGTCGGCCAGCGGCAGCGGAGATGACTCTTCGGTTATGTCGGAGGGATCGGGATAGGATATAAGCCGGCCATCGGCCACGTTGACAGGTACCAGATAGCGGCAGTCGCCCTCCGTGCGATAGATCACGGCAACAGGTCTGGAGGCAATAACCGCCGGACGGAATTCCTGAGTTTGCACACTGTCAAGCCTAATCTCGTCGGCCACAGCATTTTTTTTCGATGAGCATGACGCGGAGGCAAGTGTGATCAGGCTCATGGCAGCCAGAGCGGGAGTGAGGTATCTTTTCATTTCGGCTATGTAAAAGGTAAATAAGAGAAAGCTTCAATCAATATGACGGCAGATCAGGTCGTGACTGCGCAGTGAGCGACATACATTCCATCTCGACAAGCCAACCCGGACGACACACCGGAGCATGAACCATCACGCGGGGCAATCCGGCCGGGAGCAGACGGTCGAGTTCTGCGCCAACAGTGAGATAGTCAGCGGGATCGCGCAGGTAGACTATGGCATGCATCAGGTCATTGAGTTCCGCCCCTCCTTCGGTAAGGAGTGCCGAGATATTCTCGATCATGCGGCGCGTCTGGGCCACCACATCGCCGCAGTGGAGTATCTCACCCCGATTATTGATCGAGGCTGTACCGCTTACGAGTATGAGGCGACGGTCGGCAAAATCCACGGCAGTGGCGCGTTCGAAGGCGACGCCATAGTCCATGGTAGGATTGAGATGCGTCAACGCCTTGAGATATGTGACGCGCGATGGATCGAGTCCGCGCACGGCATAGGCATCAAACGTAACCGGCCGACGATGGTCTGATCCACGACCGGCAATGCCGGTGGAGGCGATGAAATGAGTCTTGCGTGTGAGTCCGCATGCATCGAACACCTCGTTGCGGCCACGAACCATGCCGGAATAGTTATTGTCTATATCGTTGACAAAAAACCATGTACGCACGCATTCATCGGATAGGGATATCGTAGATGAGTAGTTAGAGAGAACCCTGACGGTAGAGGCATAAGAGTCACCAACCGGAGCAAGTCCGGCGGTGAAGAGATGGGGTGACGGCGATTTACGTCCCGATTCGAGTATGATCCAAGCCATGAACTTGCATGGGCAGAGCGGAGCCTGCTCTATGACCGATACCGGACATGACAGCAGACCGCCGACCAATGCGGCCTGATTGGCGGCATCGCTCAGGAAAATGCGGGCAAATACCGGCATGGCATCAGGCGCGGAGGCGATCGCTTCCAAAGTGCTCCGGAAGTCAGCCAACTGGTCAGACACACCGGATCCCTCGGCTATGACGGTGACGTGTGTCACCGTAACCGATCCGTTGCTACCGCAAAACTCTTTTCGGGAAATCAGGCTCATCGGACTTAACTTATCGGTAGTGCAGAGTTACCTCGCCGGCCAACGACACGTTGAGCTCACGCTTGACGCTGTCAACGTCATAGTTCTGGCCAAAGAGGTACATAAGTTTAGTAATAGCGGCCTCGGAGGTAATGTCGTGTCCGGAGACCACACCGGCAGCGGCAAGCTGACCGCTGCTGACATAGCGCTTCTCATGCACGCCACCGTTGACACATTGTGTAACGTTGACGATCACGATGCCGCGATTAACGGCCTCACGAATGGCATTGACAAACCAATCAGTTGAGGGAGTGTTGCCGGCACCAAAGGTTTTGAGCACAATTGCCTTGATACCGGGAGTGTTAAGCTGATGACGCAGTGTGGCCTCACGTATGCCGGGGAATATGTCGAGAAACATCACGTTCGGATCCATCTCGCCACGCATACGCAGCGGACGCTCACCGCGATGGTGCATCAATGCTTCGTCGTTGAAGTGTATGCCGAGACCGATTTTGGCCAACGGCGGATAGTTATTACTTTTGAACGCATTGAAATTATCGGCACTCATCTTAGTAGCGCGGTTGCCTCGCCAAAGATAGTTTTCAAAAAGTATGGCCACTTCCTGCACCTTCGGCGATCCGTCTTCATTGACGGCAGCAGCTATCTGCAGTGCCGTGATCAGGTTTTCCTCGCCATCAGTACGCACCTCGCCGATCGGGAGTTGCGATCCGGTTATGATGACCGGCTTGCGGAGATTGGCGAGCATGAACGACAAAGCCGATGCAGTGTAGGCCAGAGTGTCGGTACCATGAAGCACTACGAATCCGTCATAATTATCGTAATTGTCACGGATATGTCCGGCTATCTCAGTCCATCGCTCAGGATTCATGTCACTGGAGTCAATCGGTGGATTGACCTGTATGTGGTCGATGCGGTAGTCAAGCATCTTCACCTTAGGCACATTGTCAATCAGATGATCGAAATCAAACGGTTCGAGAGAACCGGTGACTTGATTTTCAATCATACCGATAGTGCCTCCGGTATAAATGATCAGAATTTTAGGCTTCACAGTGTTAATAATGGTATTGGTATAAAACAGTGATGAAAGTGTCAGCCGACGCGTGAGCCGGGAGCAACAGGTCCTGTCGGACCGATCACCACGAGCGATCCGTCGGAGCTGACAGCGGAAAGAATCATGCCGCAGCTCTCGACTCCACGGAGCTTGCGGGGGGGAAGGTTAGCGATAAAACAGAGCTGACGGCCAATGAGCTGTTCAGGCTCATAGTATTTGGCAATACCGCTCACGATTGTGCGCGGAGAGCCGGTGCCGTCATCGATGAGGAAGCGGAGAAGTTTGTCGGCCTTAGGCACGCGCTCGCATTCGATCACGGTGCCTACGCGCAGATCGCAGCGTCCGAAAGTATCGATATCGACATCGGAGGCCTGAGGTTCGGGCTTCCATGCAGCCAGCGCATTGGCCTTCTTGGCATCAAGAAGCTTCTGCACCTGAGCCTGCACCTGAGCATCTTCAATCTTCTCAAACAGGAGTTCGGGCTGGCCTATTTCGGATCCGGCGGGGAGGAGGCCGTCAGCGCCGACCATATCCCAGTTAATATCCTTCAGGCCGAGAATGCGGCAGAGTTTGCCGCTCATGAATGGGAGGAAAGGCTCAAATGCCACAGCCAGCGAGGCAGTGATCTGGAGAGCGGTGTAGAGTATGGTGGCCGTGCGGTCAAGATCGGTCTTGGCCATTTTCCAAGGTTCGGTTTCCTGCAGATAGCGGTTGCCGACGCGGGCCATATTCATGGCCTCACGAAGCGCATCACGGAAGTGGAATTCCTCGATGGCCGATGCCACAGCATCTTTGAGACGGCGGATTTCGGCCAGTGCATCAAGGTCAGGCTGCTGGAGAGCGGCGGGAGCGGGCACCTTGCCACCGAAATATTTATGGGTGAGCACAAGCGCACGGTTCACAAAGTTGCCAAGTATGGCCACAAGTTCGTTGTTATTACGTGCCTGGAAATCAGCCCATGTAAAGTCATTATCTTTGGTCTCAGGAGCATTAGCGGTGAGCACGTAGCGAAGCACATCCTGCTTGCCGGGGAACTCTTCGAGATACTCATGGAGCCAGACGGCCCAATTGCGCGAAGTGGAGATCTTATCGCCCTCGAGGTTGAGGAATTCATTGGCAGGCACATTGTCGGGAAGCTGATAGCCGTCGCCATAGGCACTGAGCATGGCCGGGAAGACTATGCAGTGGAACACGATATTATCCTTACCGATGAAGTTGATGATGCGGGTTTCGGGGTCTTTCCACCACTTCTCCCATGAGTCGGGCAGAAGTTCCTTGGTGTTGGAGATATAGCCGATGGGAGCATCAAACCACACATAGAGCACCTTGCCGTCGGCACCTTCGACGGGGACAGGTACGCCCCAATCAAGGTCGCGGCTCACGGCACGTGGCTGCAATCCCATGTCGAGCCAGGATTTGCACTGTCCGTAGACGTTGGGACGCCACTCCTTGTGCTCTTCGAGAATCCACTTTTCAAGGTGCTGCTGCCACTTGTCGAGGGGAAGATACCAATGGAAAGTCTCACGCATCACGGGCACAGTGTCGGTCAGAGCGCTGCGTGGATTGATCAGGTCGGTGGGAGCGAGCGAAGTGCCGCACGCCTCGCACTGGTCACCATAGGCACGTGGATTGTGGCAATGAGGGCACTCGCCGGTGACGTAGCGGTCGGCCAGGAACTGACCGGCCTTCTCGTCATAGAGCTGCATCGATGAGCGCTCTACAAACTCACCCTTTTCATAGAGATGACGGAAGAATTCCGATGCCGTATCATGATGTATGTCGGAAGTGGTACGCGAGTAAATATCGAACGAAATACCAAGTCCGGCCATCGAGTCCTTAATGATAGTGTGGTAGCGGTCAACTATGTCATGCGGAGTCACGCCCTCACGCTTAGCCTTTATGGTGATGGGCACACCGTGCTCGTCACTTCCGCCTATCATTATCACCTCGCGGCCATTGAGGCGTAGGAAACGGGTGTAGATATCAGCCGGAACATAAACACCGGCAAGGTGGCCTATATGAACGGGACCATTGGCATAAGGAAGCGCGGTGGTCACCAGTGTACGTTTGAATTCCTTGTTCATCTCTCTCTTCTGATATGCAAAAATGCAGATTTAAGCCACAAAGGTACGTATATTATATGAGAAAATAAAGCATAATGAATAAAACTTGTCGGTAAAACCACGTTTTCATAGCCTTGGCCTTCCCCTCCTCGACTACTGATTGAAATTTCGCAAGTATTTCGATCGGTCAAGAATTAGTGCGGATAAACGTTTTCAAAAATCATTCATAAGATTCCAAATGAAAGTGCGGCGCCGCGAAAAATTAAAAAATCATCAGTTATTAGGTAGAAAAAGAAATAATTTGTAAATTTGCAGCAAATTTACGAAAGGGATAGCCTGATATTGATGTAGCCTGCTCCGAAAAGCGGCAAAAGGTTTCGGCAACGGTATAATACTGATCCCCTAAAACATACTGCACGACAAACAGATAAATACCAATTATGAGCGACAGACTTTATATCTTCGACACCACGCTCCGCGACGGCGAGCAAGTGCCCGGGTGTCAGCTCAACACCGTAGAGAAAATTGAGGTAGCTAAAGCCCTCGAGACATTGGGCGTGGATGTGATCGAGGCCGGATTTCCGGTGTCGAGTCCCGGCGATTTCAATTCGGTAGTAGAGATTTCCAAAGCTGTGACATGGCCTACGATATGTGCCCTCACCCGCGCTGTAGAAAATGATATCCGAGTGGCCGCCGAGGCTCTCAAGTATGCCAAACATCCGCGAATACATACCGGAATCGGCACATCGGATTACCATATAAAGTATAAATTTAATTCCACGCGCGACAAGATAATTGAACGCGCTGTCGGAGCTGTGGCTTTCGCTAAAAAATTTGTGGAAGATGTGCAGTTTTATGCCGAAGATGCCGGGCGTACCGACAATGAGTATCTTGCCCGGGTGATTGAGGCCGTGATACGTGCCGGAGCCACCGTCATCAATATCCCAGATACAACGGGCTATTGCCTCCCGTCGGAATTCGGAGCCAAAATCAAGTATCTTATAGATCATGTCGATGGTATAGACAAGGTGGTCATAGCCACTCACTGCCACAACGACCTTGGTATGGCAACCGCAAATACCGTCACCGGAGTTATAAACGGTGCACGTCAGGCCGAAGTGACTATCAACGGCATTGGCGAACGAGCCGGCAACACTTCGCTCGAAGAGGTGGTGATGACATTCCGCTCTCACAAAGATC
>CAZKRV010000085.1:0-8922 GCA_964555345.1 uncultured Bacteroides sp. | reverse complement strand
AGTCGGGAACGTAGGAAATTCAAGACTTTTTAAGAGAGTGCGCATAGTGGTTCTCACGCTAACGGCGTGGGCTGCTATTACCATTTCTCTTAAAAAGGTTCTTCCTACGACCTCCGACTTAGAACGTGGCATTGCAGTTCCACGCTTCGTAATTTAACAGCACCCATAGGAACTGCGGTGCGTTTTAACAATCAAAAAATATGAAAAGAAAGGCATTTGCGATAATCGCAATCTTATTTTGTGCAATTGTTTCTTTTGCACAAAACGATGTAACCAAATTTTTAGGATTCCCCATAGATGGCACTAAGACTGACATGATTAAGAATTTAAAATCCAAAGGATTCAAATTGACAACTGTGGGCGATGATGATGTTCTTACGGGCCGATTTAATGGAAAGGACGTTCAAGTATTCATCTATACTGAAAATGGCAAAGTATCTCGAATAATGGTATGCGATGAAAACACCATGAGCGAAGCGGATATTAAAATCCGATTCAATCGGTTGTGCTCACAGTTCAAGGATAATGGCAAATATCTGGCCTTAGACGATTATACTATTCCTGATAATGAAAATATCTCTTTTGAAATGTCAGTGCACAACAAAAGATATGAAGCTATATTTTATCAGTTGCCAGAGGGAGAAGCGAAGGAACAAATGCTAGCCTCTATTTTGAAAGATGTTCAGGACAAGTATACTCCAGAGCAATTAGAATCTCCATCTGAGGAAATGCAGACTGAAATCATGGCCGATTCGTTTGGTAAAATGCTTAACATTCTGAAGAATAAGCCCGTATGGTTTATAATTTCTGAGTTGTACGGTAAATATTATATCACAATGTTCTATGATAATGAGTACAATCGAGCAAATGGTGAGGATTTATAATTACGCAAATAGACCTGATTAAGAAAAGACTATAAACAAATCTCAATATTAGTTTTATATTAACTTTGTTGATTAGTGGCTGTGCATCTATGCAGTAGATGTAATACGTCCAAGAAATACAACGGCTATCCGTCCTATACAGGACAGATAGCTGTTGTTCTTTTAACGCTTTATTCCTCAGCTTATGGTTTTTCTCCATTGAGCTAAGTCAAGGATATTCGGGATAGCCGTTTCACCAAGACTTGTAAGACGATACTCAACTTTGGGAGGCTTTTGTTCAAAGGGAGGTGAGAAGGGAGAAGTCGGCGGGGGAGAAACCGGCGCGGGTGAGGTTGACGGATTCGTTGCGGTCGTTGAGGAAGCGACGTTCGGCGACGGGAGAGAAATCGGGACTGGTGAGGGCGGAGGAACACTCAAGGCGGGGGGAAGAGATGCCGGCCATGTGGAGAAGAGTGTGGGAGTAGGATTCGCTGGAGGAGATGTCGTAGTGACGGACGGCGGAGGCGGCAGCGTAGTTGTCGGGGTAGAGGGCGCGGTATTCGGGGTTGAAGTAGAGGAGCATGGGAACGTGGAGCTGACGGAAGGTGGCGGTGGGAGATGCGTGGAGGAAGCGTCCGCGTTCGTCGTCGAATATGTCTTCGCCATGGTCGGAGGCGTAGACCATGCCGCCGGGAACACCAACTGAGTCGAGACGGTTGATAAGCCCAAAGAGCACCTCGTCAGTGATGCGCAGGGAGTTATCATAGGCATTGATCAGGGACATGCGGTTTTCCGCTTTAGCTTCAGCGGTTTTGTCGGGGAGGAAGAAGGCTTCGGAGCGGGGATAGCGGTCAACATAGTTGAAGTGCGATCCGTAGAGGTGGAGCACGATGAGCAGGCGATCGGAGGTGTCGGAGGAGAGAACGGAGTCGACGGCGGGGAGGAGAGCGGTATCGTAGATGGACTCGGCGGGAACATCGGCGGGAAGCATATCGCGCAGAAAGACGGTAGAATCAGCTTCGTTGCCGAAGAAGTCGATGAAAGAGCCATTGTGGCCCTGCATGGAGAGATAGACGGTGTGGAATCCGGCTTCGCGGAATGCGGTGATCACGGATTTTGTGGAGTAGATGGAATCACCGTAGTCTTCAGCCTTGACGGTGCTGAGGAGCATAGGCACGGATTTGTGGGTGGTATTGCTCTCGGAGAGCACCCTGTCGCAAGTGATAAGCGAGTCGACGGTGCAGAGGCGCGGTGTGGTGAAACGGTCATAGCCGAGAAGCTGGTAGTGGTCGGCGCGGGAGGTCTCTCCGACCACTGCGATATAGACTTCGCGGCGGGAGGGATCGTGGGTAGCGGAAGCGCCGTAGATGAAATCGGCAGAAGCTTCGGCGTAGGAGGCTGTGCGGACAGTGCGGTTTACGGCCTCAGCCATGTTGCACAGAGCATTGACGGGGAAGACATCGTAGTCGGCACGATAGTGAGGCACGATGGTATAGGACAATCCGACGAGCAGCAGCCCAGCCAGAGCAGTAAACGAACCAATGAAGCGGGCGCGGGTGCGGGCGGAGTACGACACACGCATGTGACGGCACCAACCGACCACACCACAGATGAGTGGGGGGAGATAGAGCGCCAGAACGATCATCAGCGGACCAATGAGGTTGCCAAGCAGTTCACCGGCTTCGGCACTATTGGTGGTGACCACATTGAGAAACATATCTACAGCAATGACAGATCCATCGACGTAGAGTCCGATGAGCACGATCTGGAAAGCGGCGAGAGCAGCAAACGGCACCATCAGCACGGAGGTGCGTCCAGTGTTGGCAGATGACGACATGAGCAGCAGATATATGCCAAGAGGGAGCACCAGGTTGGCCATAAACGCAGCCCAAGGCATGGATCCGGCAATGGAGAGCGCCACATTGGGAACTATCAGAAGAATGGGCATAGCCCAGAGCAGGACGGCCATAAGGCGGCTGTCGGAAACGGAAGTAATATCAGAATGCTTCATTGATGCTGAACACAAGGCCCTGCTGATGCAGGCCGAAACCATAATCTATGCGCACGTTGACGCGTTTTTTGAATTCCCAGCGGTAGCCTACACCAAAGTTGTAGAGTATGTGGGAGCTGAATATCTTAGCGGGAGAGGGAAACACCTCACCGATGCCGCCCCAGAGCACGATGCCGTTGCGGCGCCATACGTGCTGACGCAGTTCGACGGTGAGATCGGCCGAACATTTGTCGTTGTAGCGACCCTCCCAGTAGCCACGCATATTGTAGCTGCCTCCGAGCTTTGACATAAGTCCCCATGGAGTATTGCCATAGGTCATGCGCGAGTGAAGTCGCGAAGCCATGATACAGCCTTTCCACAGCGGCTGATAGTGGGAGACAGTCAGCTCGGTATATGAAAATGCGTAGCGATTACCTAGGAAGCGGGGAGCGAACACCTGGTCAAGCCGGGCGTAAAAACCGCGATAGGCATTGAACACGTTGTCACGGGTATCAAACATCACCGACAGGCCAACGCCGTCAGTGAATGTGCGGTGACTCTGATCGCGCCAGAGGGCATCGTCGGTTATATCCTTGCCGATAAGCCAGTCGATGAGCACGCGGGGTCCGATAAAGAAACTATCGGAGAGGCGGAACATATAGCTGATGTCGGCGTTGACGTGCCAGCGCTTGAACGAAGTGCGGTTGGAGTCCTGGCGAGCAGCATCAAAACCAATGCCCCAGAACTTGTCGGGACGCGATTCAAACGACACGTCATAGCTCAACTCGCGGGCACCGTCACGAAACTGCTGATTGCCGCGCACGCCCACCTTATAGTAGCCGGTGATCGACAGATCGCCGTAGATATTGACCTGTCCGGCGGGATTTACAGTATCGGCGGCATTGTGACGATAGATGCCGGCGGCAACCAGACCAATGCCGAGTTTGGTATCGGACGCATAGTATGGACCTCCGATAAAGCTGAAATCAAACTTCTTGGCTTCACGGGGCTTGTTGGCATCGCCGAAATAGTCGATGACCTTACGGAATATGTTTTTGCGGGGAGTTATTGCCGCAGTGTCGGTGTCGACCTGCGACTGCGCCGAGAGCATCACGCCTCCACAGAGGGTGATAAATAACAGAGCGAAGAAACGGTTCAGGCGCATAGAGTGATGTGAGAATAGTTGAAAGTGTAGAGAAAATAAAAAAGATGTGAGCAGTCTTGCGAAAGTCACATCTTAATAACAATATCGGCGGAGAGAATGTTCAGGGCACGACGAAGTCGACATAATCCGACGAGCGTACCTCCGGGCCGACAACCATTCGGGCAAATGCGCGGTAATGGCCAGGCTCCACATCAGCGCCATCGGCATCGCGCAGATCCCACTCAACCAAACCGTCGGCAGACGCAGTGAGGGTCCTGACCAGCCGGCCGGTGTGGTCCTCAACCATGACCGAAGCCGAAGGGCCGTCGGTTAGGAAGCGGTATGATTCGCCTCTTTCGATACTCAGGCCACACTTCAGCGCTGTCACCACACAGAAAGTAGCCGAGGCCGAAGCCTGATTCATGCATGCATCAGTGACCGTGAGAACGAGGTCATGCCGACCGTCAGGCAGGTCGGAAAATGTGTATGACAGCATGTATTCTCCCGGAGCCACGGCTACCACCGCGGCATCGGCATAGCGGCAAGCCTCGCCATTGCGTTCAAGTCTGACCGCGGAGCCGAAGGCGCGACCGCAGGCAAGTCCGGCGGGAGCATGGATCAGAGCTCTTACGGTGACCAGCCGGCCGGCAGTGATGGCACCGGACTCAGGCTCATCGACCACACCAAAGGATATGACCGACGGAGGCTGATATGACGGGAGCGAGTCAACAGTCGACTCATCAAGAGCCACAGAGGGGAGCACACCGGCAGCACGCACCGTGCGGTCATCGGAATAGCCATAGAAAGCGACGCGGACGGCAGATCCGGCGCGGGAGCCATGAGGCACGATGCCCTCGGCCCTGAACAGGCCGCCCTCAATCGTGCCGACCAATTCGGCCAACGGCTCCTGCTCAAGTTCCATCTCCGTGACAGTAGAAGGAGATACTCCGGAAGAAAGTGCGGGAGCGCGGTTGACGGCCGTGTAGGGGCACTCGTAGACGGTGACTTTGACCACTCCGTTGAAGCAACTGTCGGCCACTCCGGAGAGATCGGTAACCGTGCCGCAAAACACATTGATAGCGCCGGGAGTGACGGCTCCGTCAGCAGTGCCATTGACAGAGGCAGGGAGCAGGCGACGCGAAATGCCGTAGTGCGGGAGCATGGGGTCGCCAAAGAAGTTATAGGCAAGCGAATTGCACATTAGCGTCTTGCCAGCCGAAGCCATGGCATTGTGAGCGCGGACAAATGCGGTGCCGATAGGATCACCGTCAGCCATGGCGAAGTATTCGCCACCATAAATGCGGGCCAGTTCCACATTAAGATTCTGATAAACTTCACGACCGGCGGTGACAAGCGAGATCACACCACCATCTTCCTTGAAAAGCATGTTGGTGAAGAAACCGGTGGTCTCAAGATCATAGACCGCCACATGGCATGACGCAAAGAATGCAGAGGGGAACACATGTGAGTAAGACGCAGAGGCGGCATTGACCGAGGTCCATACTCCAGTGAGTCCGGCATTGCTTCCATGTCCGAAATATGTCATCAGCCCCACCCCGCGGCGCAAAGACGATCCGATCAATCCGGTCACCGAGGTGAACATATTGTGAGGGGCACGCGTGACTGTCAGCTCCGGCCCTGCGGCATTGATGGCAGCAGCCGCCATCACCTCGGAGTCCGCCAGGTGCATATCCTGCGAGCGTGTGGCATAGCCGGAAACGAACAGGGTATTGACCGGAGCACCCACCAGCGGCGGATTTTGCAAATATCGCTGCGCCTTGGCATTGTATGCCATGGCATCGGCAAGCGACGTGACAGGCACACGCCCCACCACCGCAGACATAGGGGTGGAGAGCACCCGGAAATAGGGGGAGGCGAAGCTGGGGTTGCCGGCAGAATCGGAGAGGCGGACAAAGTATGTGTCGGTGGCAAAGTTACGGGTGCGGTCGAAATTGCCGCAGAAATCCGGCGATGCGGTGGCCAGGCCAGTGCCGTCGCCGGGATCTTCGTTTTCAGACGTGATCACATAGACCCCCTCAGGAGTGATGCGTGAGGCCTGGCGCGCGGAGGCGGCACCATAGAGAAGCACTCCGCGCAACCGACCGGGAGCCTTGTCGGCCAAAGATCGGAGGAAGCGCCTCACGGCCATGACATGGGGAGTGCCCGATGAAAATTCGTTGAATATGAGTTGCTGGTCGACAACCGCGACATCGAGACCCTGATAGCACCGGTGAATGTCGGCCAACCGTTCAGCCGCTCCGGCAAACAGTTCGGTCGTGACAATGACCATGTCGGGACACTCCATTGAGGCGAGGTCCTGTGGCGGCAGATCGCCGTTGACCACTTCAGGCACACGCTGCGTGCGCTCCGGGTCAAATGCAATAAGCCGCAGGGCGGCAAGGTCACGGTCAATGGAGAAGGAGCCGCCGGCATCGGGAATGTAGGCCACGACGCGGTGCATATCGGCCACGTCCCACACCATGGTGCCGGCCGGAGCATCGGCAAGGGCCACACGGTCACCACGGGCCACGTCAAACAGCACCATGTCCAGCGCCGGGAAGTCTCCGAGGCGATTACGGCGAGAGTAAGAGGCGGAAACATAGTCAATAGCGGCAAATTCGAAGTCGGATCCCTTGGCAGCAGTGGAGGGTATGGCGGTAAATGAGTAGGAGGTATCGGCCACAGAGGGTAGTGAAGCGTTGACGGCACAGAAAGCCGGGCGGAAGCATTCATAGTCGGACTGACAACGAAGCGCCGACACAGCAGCAGACTCCAACGCGACTACGTCAGGGTTATCGAAACAGACCTTGAGGTAGTTATCCTTGCCAGACATCGGGTTGCGCACCGCTGAAGAGATCTCGACCAACAGGCGCGGCTCAGCGGCATCGACCACACTAACGGTGCATGGTCCGGAAACCATGTCGTCGCCAAGAGGAGCCGAGGTGAAAAAGGTGCCGCCATCAGCGCCAAGGTAATCTTCATGCTCAATGAACTGATAGCAACGATGAGAGTCGTGCCGCCTCGAAGAGGCTGCGTCAGCGGCCGGAGCCTCGACAAGGTAGGCCTCTGATCCACAGCGCGGGGTTTCATCGCTTAGGAAATAGTATCCGGCTAAGGCATAGGGATTGCGCACGCGGTCAAGCGAGCGGAAAGAGCCGGCGGTGGAAGGAGGAGTGAACGAGAGGTGCACCTCGGCCTCGGCATAGAACAATAGTTTGCCGGCGGCATGGACAGAAGCGACTTCCGGGAGTCCGAGAGGGGCCGCCGTGAGATCATGGTCATTGAGAGTGACGGCTCCGTAACCGTAGACCCTCACCCGCTCCGGATCAGGAAAGCCAAGGGAGACAAGGGAGGCATGTGTCATCTGGTGGATTCCGGCGGAGTCGACACGAATTTTAACCCAACGTCCCGAAGAGAGAGGAGAGAGCGAGGCGCTCTGCGCAGCCATGGCCGATATGCCAATGGCGAGGAGGAGAAACGAGACAGTGAAGAGTGAGAGTAGCCGCTTCATTGTCACTTGATATTGAAAGAGAGGGCCGGAAGGCCAGAAAGTGCCATATCTACCCGCGAGTTGATCATGGCAGGTCGCTCCTCTATGCCTAGAAGCGGCAGTGCAAGTATATCGCCGGTCTTGAGGGTGACATAGCGGCTGACAAGGGCAATGAAGTCATCAGCACCAAGAGCGGTGAGCGAGACCGGGGGGAGGTCACCGCAGACCACGGGATCCTGAATCGGCTGCCACGCCCCAGGCACCGCGCCGCCATCCATGCAGCCGAGCAGCACGTCAGCACCGGGAGCATCACATACGGGAACGAATATCAGGGTCATAGCATCGACATAGCGCGAAGCGAATTTCGGAGATATGCACTTGCCTAGGCGTCCCACCCTGAGTGCGAGCATGGCGGTCCACCGCCAATCAGAACCGAAATCAGGAATGAACCACGGCTGGCCGTTGCGTCCGAGGGCAGAGTCGGCAACCATGCGGAATCCGGCGGCATTGCCGCAACTTATCAGCGCTTTCAAGAGCGGGAGTTGAGCTGTTCGAGCCGATTATACATCAGCGCGAGATGAGAATAAATCGAAGTGTCCTGTATCACCACACCCTGACGGGGACGGAGGCGGTGAGGGGTAAAGTTCCAGATGGCCCTCACACCGGCATTGATCGCGGCATCGGCCACCGCTTCGGCATGGTCATGAGGCACGGCAAGAATGCCGACTTCGGCGCCGAGTTCGCCGAGACGGTCGGCAATAGTATCGATGTGATAGACGGGCACCGGCCCTCCGGTACCGATCTTGGCAGGGTCGCTGTCAAAACCGGCCACAATATGCAGTCCATAGTTAGTTAGGCCGGAGTCCTGTATGAGCGCACCGCCGAGTGAACCGACTCCGAGCATCACGGCCCGGTGCGGCTTCTGGAAGCCGAGGAAGTCACGCAATATGCTCTCAAGCTCATCAACAGCATAGCCAATGCGGGTCTTGCCCCTGATGTCGAGAAAAGACAGATCCTTAGCGATCTGTGAGGAGTCCACATTGAGGCACTTTGAGATCTGGGTGGACGACACGCGCTCCACCCCCAGGTCCTTGAGCTGGGCCACATAAGCCAGATACCATGGCAGGCGCTGGAGCGTAGGTTCCGGCAAGAGAGCCGGTGCCGGGGCGGGAGCTGCGTTTTTTATATCGTTACTCATTTTGAATCAATATGTGAAATCAACGCACAAAGTTACGAAAAAATCCCCTACCCCGCAACAATTAGAGATGGCGTGGCGCGCCTACGAAGGTCGCTATCAGTTGGCGATGACTTTTTTGCCATTGATGATGTAGAGCTGGCCGGGATGACGGGCGCTGACTTCGCGCCCCTGAAGGTCATAGACGGTGCCGGTGCCGGGACGGTCAGGCTCGACTGCCGGCATCTCCATGCCGGTATT
>CAZKRV010000084.1:0-9020 GCA_964555345.1 uncultured Bacteroides sp. | reverse complement strand
ACTTCCTGCGCCACCACTCGCGCTCCTATATCTTCACCGCCTCGATCACTCCCGCATCCACCGCGGCAGCACTCAAGGCCATCGACATCATGATCGCCGAGCCTGAACGCCAGGAAAATCTCTGGGCCCTAACCCACTATGCTCTCGACGGATTCCGCGAAATGGGCTGCGAGATCGGCGCCACCACCACTCCGATCATTCCCCTGTTTATCCGCGACAACTTCAAGACTTTCGCCGTTACGGCCGACCTGCTCAAGGAAGGAATATTCGTTAACCCCGTTGTCTCACCTGCTGTCGCCCCTCACGACACCCTGATCCGCTTCTCGCTCATGGCCACCCACACCCGCGAACAGGTCACCACAGCGCTTGAGAAGATTCAGAAAGTGTTCCGTGCCCACGGAATCATCAAGTAAATCACTCACCACAAACTATAAGAGTGAGCAACAGACACAAAAAACAGTCCAACACCCAACCGAAGCGCACCGTACCCGCAGGGGTGTGGGTGCGCTTCGCGATAATCGGGGCTATCTGGCTATGGCTCTGCGGACTGGTCATTGCAAGCCGACCACTGACGCTGTGGACCATATTCATCATCATCGCGTCAGGAATAGTTGTGTTTGTGCCCCTTTACAAAAAATACGTGCGAAATGGCTCAAACGGAAAGCAGTGAACCCCGACTACCGGTGATCGACTCACCACAGCAGCTCCGACAGCTCACACCCGACCAGTTGCCCGACGTGTGCCGCGAACTGCGCCAGACACTCATTAGCCAACTGGCCGTCAATCCTGGCCATTTCGCATCATCGATGGGAGCGGTTGACCTGACCGTGGCCCTTCACTATGTGTTTGACACTCCGCGCGACCGCATCGTCTGGGACGTTGGCCATCAGGCCTATGCCCACAAACTCCTCACCGGACGCCGCGACCGCTTCCACACCAACCGCACCCTCGGCGGACTTTGCGGATTCCCGACGCCGGAAGAAAGCCCCTACGACACCTTTGCCGCCGGCCATGCCTCAAACTCAATTTCGGCAGCGCTCGGCATGTCCATCGCTTCTGCCTTGAAAAAGGAAGACCCGGAGCGACACGTCGTGGCCGTAATCGGCGATGCGTCCATCTCTGGCGGACTCGCATTCGAGGGCCTCAACAACGTGGCCAACACCCCCAACAACCTGCTGATCATTCTCAACGACAATGAAATGTCGATCGATCACAACACCGGGGCCCTCTCGCGTTATCTCTCTCACTTCAACACCTCCAGGCGCTACAACCGCATACGCGACAAAGGCTATCGCAAACTGCTCAAACTCGGAGTCCTCGACCACGACTCACGTGGCCCGCTGATCCGATTCGGCAATAGCCTCAAATCCCTATTCACGCGCCAGCAAAACATATTTGAAGGACTCAATATCCGATACTTCGGACCCATCGACGGCAACGACGTGCAACAGGTGGTCAAGGTCCTCTCCGACATCAAAGACCTCAAAGGCCCGAAACTCCTCCACCTGCGCACCCGCAAAGGACTCGGATTCGCCGCCGCCGAGGCCGACCCGACCACTTGGCACGCCCCCGGCAAGTTCAACCCCGAGACCGGACTCCGCCTCATCGGCAAGGGCACCAACCCTAAGTGGCAAGACGTGTTTGGCGACACCCTGCTAGACCTGGCGCGCACCGACCACCGCGTGGTCGGCATCACTGCCGCCATGAGCACAGGCACCTCCGTCAGCACCCTCCAGGCCGCCATGCCATCGCGCACGTTTGACGTAGGCATCTCCGAAGGTCATGCCGTGACCTTCGCAGCCGGTCTGGCCAAAGACGGCATGAAACCCTTCGTCGCCATCTACAGCGCCTTCCTCCAGCGCGCCTACGACCATATCATCAACGACGTGTGCCTGCTCCGGCTCCCCGTCACCCTCTGCATCGACCGTGCCGGAATCGTCGGCGAAGACGGCGCCACTCACCATGGAGCCTTCGACCTGGCCTACCTCCGATCCGTCCCTGGACTCACCATCGCCGCACCCTCCACCGCCGACCAACTGCGCTCGCTCATGGTCACTGCCCTCGGATTCAACGGCCCCATTGCGCTGCGCTATCCCCGAGGCTCAGCCCCCGACTCCCCTTCCGCCCAACTCAACCCCATGCCCATTGGACGCGGACGCAAGCTGCGCGACGGCTCCGACGTCATCTTCCTCTCCCTCGGCCCGATCTCACGCGAGGTCGCACAGGCCGCCGACCTCCTTGCTGCCCGCGGCATCAGCGCCGCGCACTACGACATGATCTTCCTGCGCCCGATCGACTCCTCGATCATGAAAGAAGTCGCCGCCGCAGGCCTTCCGGTCATCACCGTTGAAGACGGCATCACCGACGGCGGACTCGGATCTGCCGTCACCGAATGGCTGCAAGACGCAGGTGCACACGCCATTCCGGTGACCCGACTCGGACTCCCCACCGACTCATTTGTGACCCACGGCACCCCCGCCCAGCTCTATCACCTCTGCGGACTCGATGCTGAATCTATTGCCGCCAAAGCCTCTGCCGCTGTCAAGTCATGAAGATTCTGATTGCCGGAGCCGGTGAAGTTGGCTCACACCTTGCCAAACTCCTGACGCGCGAAGAGCAGGAAATCGTGCTTGTCGACACCGATGCCGACAAACTCGACCGCCTTGACTCTAACTATAACCTCCTCACCGTCTGCGGCTCCCCCACCTCATTCGCCACGCTCAAAGAGGCCCGGGCCGGCAAGTGCGACCTCTTTGTGGCCGTCACCCCCTTCGAGACCGACAATGTCGTTGCCTGCGCCGTGGCCAAGTCCCTCGGGGCCAAACGCACCGTGGCCCGTATCGACAACTACGAATTCATGAAGTCCGAACACCGCGACTTCTTCGCCGCCCACGGCGTCGACTCCGTCATCTATCCCGAATACTTCGCCGCCACCGAGATCATCACCGCCCTTGAGCGCAGCTGGGTGCGCCACTGGTTCGAGATGTGGGGCGGCAAGCTCGTGCTCGTCGGAGTCAAACTCCGAGCCAACGCCCGCATTGTCGGCATGCAGCTCAAAGACTTCGGACCCCTCACGCGCCGGTTCCACGTATCTGCCATCAAGCGCCGCCACGACACCATTATCCCGCGAGGCAACGACGTCATCATGGAGGGCGACATCGTCTACTTCATGACCCTCCCCGACGACATCGACGACCTGCGGCTGCTCTGCGGCAAAGAGCAGCACACCCTGCGCAAGATCATGATCATGGGAGGTTCACGCATCGCCATTCGCCTTGCCCGCATGCTCTCCGACAACTACAAGGTCACCATCATCGACCCCGATCGCAAAAAGTGCGTCAAGATCTCCGAGCGCTGCCCCAGGGCCGAAATCATCTGCGGCGATGCGCGTGACAACGACGTGCTCATCGAAGAGGGCATACGCAACACCGATGCCTTCATCGCCCTCAGTGACTCTGCCGAAACCAACATCCTCGCCTGCCTCACTGCCAAGGAGTTCGGCGTAGCCAAGACCATCGCCGAAGTCGAAAACATTCAGTATATCGGCGAAGCCGAGGCGCTCAACATCGGCACCATCATCAACAAAAAACTCCTTGCCGCCGGCGCCATCTTCCAGATCATGCTCGATGCCGATGCCGACAATGCCAAGTGCATGGCCCTGGCCGATGCCGAAGTGGCCGAACTCGAAGCCCGCCCCGACAGCAAAGTCACCAAAGCCAAAGTCCGTGACCTCAACCTGAGCCACGACATGACCATCGCCGGACTCATTCGCGGCGACCGCGGACTGCTCGTGGCCGGCGACACGCAGATCATGCCCGGCGACCGCGTGGTGGTCTTCTGCCTCTCCGGGGCCATACACAAGATTGAGCGGCTCTTTTCCTGATCATCATCCACTACTATATGTCGGCTCAACGCATCAACTTCCCAATGGTGGCCCGGGTCATCGGCTGGCTCCTCTTGATCGAAGCCGCCTTCATGCTCGTCCCCACAGCCACTGCGTTCTTCAGCCACGAGCGCGGCTCGTTCATTGCATTCGGACTATCCGCTGCCGTCACCGCAGCCATAGGCTCTATCACCACCCGCTTCATTCGTCCGCGCCGCACCGACATGGGCAAGCGCGAAGGCTTCCTGCTCACCTCCCTCGTCTGGGTCGTATTCTCCCTTTTCGGCATGCTCCCGTTCATGCTTGCCCCGTCATCACACCTCACCCTGTCTCAGGCATTTTTCGAGGCCATGAGCGGATTCACCACCACCGGTGCCACTCTTGTGGCAGACACCGACTCTCTCACCAATGCCGTCAACGTCTGGCACTGCCTCTGCCAGTGGATCGGCGGACTCGGCATCATCATCTTCACACTGGCGGTCATTCCCATGTTCAACACCTCCGGAGGCATACAGATGTTCAACGCCGAAGCCACCGGCATCACCGTTGACAAGATCCGCCCCCGCATCTCCTCCACCGCCAAAGGCATGTGGGAGATCTACCTCGTCCTCACCATTCTGCTCTTTCTCCTCCTTTGGGCCGGACCAATGGACGTGTTTCAGGCCGCATGCCATGCCATGGCCACCATGAGCACCGGCGGATTCTCCACAGCTGCCGCCGGAGTCAACGCCTGGGCAAGTCCCTATGTCAAGATTGTACTCACCGTGTTCATGTTTATCGGCGGCGTAAACTTCGCCCTGATCTATCGCGGACTCCACCGCCAGTTTCACGCCGTCATCACCAACGACTCGCTCAAGACTTTCGTCCGGCTCATCCTGGCTGCCTCCCTGTTCACCTCCCTCTGCGTCATCATCTCCGGATCATTCAGCGGCTGGGAGAGCATCACCATCGACCCCCTCTTCCAGGTCGTCAGCTGCGTCACCTCCACCGGCTATGCTCTTGACTCCTTCCGCTCATGGGGCCCCGCCGCGCTCGGCCTTGCAATCATGCTGATGTTTGCCGGAGGCTGTGCTGGATCCACCAGCGGCGGTGCCAAGATCGATCGCCTTGTTTACATGTTCAAATACCTTGCCAACCAGATCCGGCAGATCCTCCGCCCCAACGCCGTCTGCTCCGTCATTGTCAACAATCGCGTCGTTCCGGCCACCACCGTCGGCAAGGTCATAGCCTTCCTCTGCATCTACGTCATCGTCATGGCGGCCGGAGCCATGCTCCTCACGCTGATGGGGGTGCCGCTGGTCACTGCCTTCTACTGCACGTTTGCCTCCGTCTCCAATGCCGGACTCGAAACTCTCACCCACTCCTTCTCCTCCATTCCCGAACCCGGACTCTGGGTCCTCTCCGCGGTGATGCTCATCGGCCGACTCGAGCTGTTCACCATACTGATCCTGTTCACCCGCTCCTTCTGGCACCGCTGAGCCTCAACCCTTGCTGCGGCAGTCGGCACACAGCCCCTTGAGCATATAGTTCACCGACTTCACCTCAAAGCCATCAGGCAGCGGAGGTATAGGTGCCGTCACCGATTCCAGACAAAACACCTGCCGACACCTCTCGCAATAAAAGTGAGCGTGCATGTCATGATGCTCGGCCCCGTCATGATGGCCGTTACACACCTCATACTTTACTATCCCCCGCCCATCCTCCAGCGCATGCAGCAGCTCATGATCCATCAGCAGGGTCAGCACCCTGAATATGCTTGACTTCTCCATGGTCTGGATCGAGTCCTCCAGCTCGGATAGACTCATCGGCCCCGCAGCCGCCATCAGCGCCCGCAGCACCAGTATTCGGTTTGCCGTGGGCTTCACCCCGGCCCCTGTCAGTAATTCGGTCGGATTCATGTCTACAAATATAGGCATTATTTACTGACCGTGGTGATTTTTTTGCTAATTTTGCACTCCAAACGACAAAAACACATCTATGCTGTTCACATTTCAGTTGGCCGCATCTCTGCTGGCGGCAGTTTCCGTGACCGCATCTGCCGATTCGGTTTCATCTGTCGGGCGCGATCTCGACGAAGTGGTCGTGTCGGCTCAGTCGGCGCGCACACGCATTGCCGGCACTCAGATCGGAGCCGAAAAACTGGAATTGACGCGCCTCAAGCTCACTCCCGTGCTCTTTGGCGAACGTGACATCATCAAGTCCATCACCCTCCTCCCCGGTGTCCACTCCGAAGGCGAAGGCTCGGGCGGATTCGAAGTGCGCGGAGGCACTGCGTCACAAAATCTCGTCACGCTTGACGGTCTCTCCCTCTATAATCCCGCCCACGTCATGGGCATCTTCTCCACGTTCAATGACGACGCGCTCGGCCGCGCCACACTCTACAAAGGCCCCATTCCCCCCGCCTACGGCGACGGCACCTCTTCGGTCCTCGATGTCGGCCTCTCGCCCGGCGACATGGAGCGGTGGCACGCCTCCGGCACCATCGGCATACTCGCCGCCAAGGCCCGGGCCGATGGCCCCGTCATACGTGACCGCCTCTCGGTGGCCGTCACCGCCCGACGCTCCTATGTCGACATGTTCCTGAAGATGGTGCCACGTTACCGCGACATCGTCATGCACTTCTATGACCTCACGGCCAAAGTCCGCTACATGCCCTCCCCCTCCGACATTATCGACCTTTCGGCCTACGTCGGCCGCGACAACATGGCCATCGACGACGTGATGAGCATGAAGTGGGGCAATGCCGCCGTTTCAGCCAACTGGAGTGCTCGCCGCGCCGACCGCTGGAGCGCCACCACCACCGCCGCCTTCACCTCCTACACCGCCACCATGGGCATGTCCATGATGCAGACCTCGCAGTCCATGGACGAATATATCCGCAACCTCTCGCTCAACGAACGCATCACCCTCGCGCTCACCGACAACCACTCCCTCGAATGGGGCCTGCGCACCCGCCTGCTGGCCGTCAAGTCCGCCGAATGGAGAGTCAGCGGAGTCAACCACGAAAAGCAACTCTGCAGCAACTGGGCCAACTCCATCTGGGCCGCCTACTCAGGCCACCCGCTCAACTCCCTCGCCATCGAAGCCGGACTCCGGTTCACCGCCTACACCGCCCTCCCCCACTCCCCCTTCAGCCAACTCACGGCCATCGGATCACCACGCCGCGAATCCGGATCAAAAACATATCTGCGGGCCGAACCCCGCGCAAGCGTCACCCTGCGCCTCACCCCCCGCCATAGCCTCAAAGCAGGTGCCGGAGTCACCTCCCAGGATCTCCACTCACTCCGCTCCAGCGCCACCACCATGCCGTTTGACCGCTACGCCATTGCCTCAGCCTCCGTCCGCCCGCTCCATGTCACTCAATATTCACTGGCCTATACCGGCATGACTCCTTCAGGCGACTGGGAGTGGTCAGCTGAAGGCTACTACAAGACCATGCGCCACGTCTACGACTACCGCGACGGACGCTCCATGCTCTCCGACATCGACATCGAAAACATAATCCTCGGCGGACGCGGACGCAGCTTCGGAGCCGAATTCATGCTCCGCCGCAACTCCGGCCCCGTCACCGGCTGGGTGAGCTATACCCTCTCCCGCACCCTCTCCCGCATCAGCGGCATCAACGATGGCCGGTGGTACGTCGCCCCCAACGACCGCCGCCACAATGTCACTGCCGTAGCCATCTGGCCCGTCACCCCCACATGGACCATATCCGCCACATGGCAATACTCATCAGGCACCCCGCTCACCGTCCCCGATGTCAAATATCAACTTGACGGAGGCACCTGCTACTACTACTCCGCACGCAACTCCTACCGCACCCCGGCCACACACCATCTCGACCTCTCCGCCACCTACACCCACACCGGACCGCGCCTCACCTACCAGTGGGCCCTCGGCATCTACAACCTCTATAACCGCTACAACCCCTTCATCATCTACTTCCAGGACGACCCCTCAAAACCATCCGGCACCCGCGCCGTGCAGCGCTCGCTCTACGGAATCGTCCCATCCGTCTCCTACACTCTCAGATTCTGACCCGGCATGAAAAGGACTGTCACCACACTGATCTGCGCGGCCATGCTCCTCTGTGCCTGCGAAAAAGAACTCGATTTCGACTATCACGAAATCCAACCGATCACCGTGATCGAAGGCTCCCTTGACCAATACGGTGCCTCCGTAGCCATCACGCTCACCACCCCCATGGACGAACCGATGGACACCGTCAGACTCACCGATGCCGACGTCACGCTGACCGACCTCTCCGACGGCTCCGCCGCCACCCTCCTCCTCGACTCCACCGGCACCTTCCGCTCCACGCTGACCGGACACACAGGCCACACCTACCGCCTCGACGTCACCCGTCTGGGCTCCACCTACTCCGCCACCTGCACCATGCCCGCGCCATCTGAAATCCTATCCATGGATATGGAATGGATCAAGATGCCCTACGACCATGTCGCCGTCCTCAAAGTCACCTTCACCGACAATCCCCACACCGGAGGCGACGCCTACTGGCTCCGCATCTACCGCAACGGCGAACCATACCACTGGAGCGTGGGCGATGACCGCGCGGCCGTCAACGGCGAAATCTCTGCCGTATTCATGACATCACGGCGCGACACCGACGCAGAAGACGACTCCGACCTGCTCCTCGACGGCGACGTCCTCTCCGCCACACTCACCCCTATCAGCCGCCAAATGTACCTCTACCTTGAGGCCCTCACCTCCGGTGGCAGCAACGGCCCCCTTATGTACCAAGGCGACTTCTGCCTCGGCTACTTCCTTGCCGCCCCCACCTCCCGCTCCGCCATCACCTTCCGCCCCGACTCCCTCCCCGGCCTCTAACCCCACCCCTGGCGCCCCGGAGGTGCGCCGACTCAATCATAACCGCGGTATGCCGACAGGCATGCCCGGACCTCCGATGCCACCCCTCGCCATGGCGCGCCGACGGTGCGCCGACTCAATCATAACCGCGGTATGCCAACAGGCATGCCCGGACCTCCGATGCCCCCTCGCCTTGGCGCGCCGAAGGTGCGCCGACTCAATCATAACCGCGGTATGCCGACAGGCATGCCCGGATGCAAATCCCCCCTCGCCTTGGCGCGCCGACGGTGCGCCGACTCAATCATAACCG
>CAZKRV010000083.1:0-9249 GCA_964555345.1 uncultured Bacteroides sp. | reverse complement strand
ACCGCAAATCACCCCCCGAAGGGATAATTTTCCCACTCTTCGAAAAAAAATTACCCGAAAGGGCCTCGCGGCTCCTTCGGGCACATTCAACAATAACACTTTCAACTATTACTTATTTTCTCTTATGTGATAATGATCGGTATATTATTTGACGAGAAGTGATTTATCGTTTGTTTGACTGCATAACATCACCGGTTCACGATTAGTTGACGCTGTAACACATTTGTAAACGCATTTTGATAACCTTGTAAAAGCACAGATCATGCAGCCTCACGGACTATTGCTGTAATATGCTGTCAATCATGGCATATTCTTCAGTCGTGAACGATATGTTATCGATCGCCACCAGATTGTTTTTAAGTTGCTCAACAGAACTTGCTCCGACCAACACAGAAGTAACCGCCGGTTTACTCAACAGCCACGCCAGCGACATCTGCGCTAAAGTCTGACCACGATCCGCCGCAAGGTCATTAAGCCGGCTGAGTCGTCCTACGAGTTCGGGCGTGATATCCTCACGGTGTAAGAACACACCGCTTTTGGCCACACGAGAATCAGCGGGTATACCTTTGAGATACCTGTCAGTAAGCAATCCTTGAGCAAGAGGCGAGAATGCAATGAAACCCAGCCCCTCATGCTCAACAAAATCAACATGCTCGGCCTCGGGTTTACGGCTCAACATACTATAGCGATCCTGATAAATCAGGCATCGCACATGCTGCTCGGCCATCATGGCGCATGCACGCTTTGCCACCTCTACAGGATATTTCGACAGACCGATATATAGTGCCTTGCCCTGACGGACAATGTCGATCAGAGCCTGTACGGTCTCTTCAAGCGGCGTTTCAGGGCAATACCGGTGGCTATAGAATATGTCAAAATATTCCAGACCTGTGCGGCGTAGACTCTGGTTGATTCCGGCCATGATATGCTTGCGCGATCCGCCGTCGCCATACGGCCCATTCCACATCAGATGTCCGGCCTTTGACGACACTATGATCTCATCGCGATGAGCGGCGAGTCCGCGAGCCATGATGCGCGCAAAGTTTTCCTCAGCACTTCCGGGAGGAGGGCCGTAATTGTCGGCAAGATCAAAGTGCATGACTCCGCAATCAAATGCGGTAAACGCTATCTTCTCCATGGTGGCAAAACGGTCAACATAGCCGAAATTGTGCCACAATCCGAGCGACACCATCGGCAGCTGCAACCCGCTCCTGCCACAAAACCTATATTCCATAATGAACTACTATCTTAAAAAAGAGAACCGGAGGCAATGCTCGGCGTGAGCGTTGCCTCCGGCAAGATCAATGCGATTTGGGAAGTAGAGCTGAGGGTTATGCCTCGGCCAGAGGAGTTACGTTGATGAAGCGGCGACCGTTGCGTCCTTCGGTGAAGAGGACGATACCGTCTATAAGAGCATAGAGGGTGTGGTCTTTGCCGATGCCAACGTTCAGTCCGGGGTGGTGAACGGTGCCACGCTGACGCTTCAGGATATTGCCGGCCTTGCAGAACTGGCCGCCAAAGATTTTAACTCCGAGTCGTTTGCTTTCTGATTCGCGGCCGTTCTTAGAACTGCCGACACCTTTCTTATGTGCCATTTCTTAACTACTTGGGGTTTAATCAGGGTTATGCGACAATGTCTTTGATGACTACCTGGGTGAAGCACTGGCGATGACCGTTTTTGCGGCGATAGCCTTTGCGACGCTTTTTCTTGAAGACGATAACTTTGTCGCCCTTGACAAGCTGACGCTTTACTTCGCAAACTACTTTAGCGCCTTCAACGGTGGGAGCACCCACTTTCACGGCACCGTCGGCATCAACGAGGAGCACGCGGTCAAATTCCACGGTGGAACCTTCGGCTGCGTTGTCGCCGAGATAGTGGACATAAAGGAACTTGTCCTTTTCAGCTTTGAACTGCTGGCCCTGAATTTCTACGATTACGTACATTTGTTGTTTTGTATGTATGTTAGCTCCGTCGGGCGTGGCTTCCTGCGGGCAGGGGGCCATCTTGATAAAGCCCGGGCGGAATGATTTCATTTCGGGTGGTCCCACTTGGGCTTGAACCAAGGACTCCCTGATTATGAGTCAGGTGCTCTGACCAACTGAGCTATAGGACCGGGAACTCCACGGGGTATTCCGCGTAATTCGGGTGCAAATTTACGAGTTTTTTCTTATCCGTGCAAATTTTAATGCTTTTTTACGCTATTTTTTTTATCAGCGGAGATGAAAACGGATTTTTTTTGCTAATTTTGCGGTTCTACTCCACAATTATATATCGGAACAAAACGATGCAACTGATTCCTACCCATCATCATTTGACCACACTGCCCCAGATATACAGGGCTTTGCTGCGCACAGTCGGGCCGGTGTCCGAACCTGGCGATGCCGCTGCCATACGCGGCCTGATCAATAGTGCTGTCGAGGCCGGAATCTATTCCGAAGGCCCGATGGGGCTGGACCAACTGCGCCACCGCCTCTATTCGGCCCTGCTCATGGCCGATGCGGTAAGCCCCGACAGAAGCATGACTCTGGCCATGCTCATCGACCCGATCTGCTCCGGCGGGCTGATCTCGCGCGAGCAGGTGGCCGAACGGTTCGGCAGCGATGTGGCCAAACTGGTAGGCGGTCTCTCCAACGTGGCCGGATTATATGCCAAGACTCCGGCCGTGGATTCCGACAACTTCCGCAACCTGTTGCTCAGCTTTGCGGCCGACATCAGGGTGATAATCATGATGATCGTGGAGCGACTGGAGCTGATGCGCGCCATCAACCACCACCCCGACGAAGAAGCAGTGAAGCGCGTGGCGGCCGAAGTGCGATATCTTTATGCTCCACTGGCTCACCGCCTGGGCCTCTACGCCATCAAGAGCGAGCTGGAGGACCTGTCGCTGAAATATACCAACCGCGAGATCTTCAGCCGCATAGCCCATGACCTTAACCAGCGCAAGGATGCCCGCGAGGCATATATCGCTGACTTCATCGGCCCGGTCAAGAAAAAGCTTGAGGAAGCAGGCCTGAAATTCGATATCAAAGGACGTACCAAATCAATCTCATCAATATGGAACAAGATCCAGAAGCAGCATAACGATCTGGACCACATCTACGATCTCTTTGCCATCAGGATCATAATCGACACTCCGCCGGAGAAAGAAAAATCCGATTGCTGGCTTGCCTACTCCATCGTCACCGATATGTATAAACCGAATCCGGCCCGAATGAAGGACTGGATCTCGATACCGAAAAGCAACGGCTACGAGAGCCTGCACACCACAGTCAACGGCCCGCAGGGTCGTTGGGTCGAGGTGCAGATCCGTACGCGCCGTATGGATCTGGTGGCAGAGAAAGGCCTTGCCGCCCATTGGCGCTACAAAGGCCTGAAAGGAGAAAACTCGCTCGACACGTGGATGAACAACGTGCGCGACATTCTCGAAACCGCCGATTCCGGCCCCATGGAGCTGATGAAAAACATGAGCATGGACATCTACAGCGACGAAGTGTTTGTGTTCACGCCGAAAGGCGACCTGCACAGGTTGCCCAAGGGAGCCACGCTTCTCGACTTTGCATTTGCCATACACACAAAAGTGGGGTGTACCTGCATCGGCGGACGCGTCAACGGCAAAAACCGCAAGCTCAACCACAAACTGGCGAGCGGCGATACCGTAGAGATCAACACATCAGCCAACCAGACTCCCAATCAGGACTGGCTCAACTGGACCATCACCTCCAAGGCACGCGCCAAGATCCGGCAGGTGCTCAACGAAGCCAAAAACCGGCAGGCCACGCTCGGCAAAGAGATGCTGATGCGCCGCCTGAAAAACCGCAAGATAGAATTTGACGAACCGACGCTGATGCGCCTGATCAAGAAGCTCGGATTCAAGACCGTGACAGACTTTTTTGCCGAGCTCGCCGCCGAAAGCCTTGATCCAGCACGCGTGGTCGATCAATATGCCGCCTCGCTCCAGCCTGAAGAGAACACCGAAACTCGCTCAGCCGAGGAGTTCGTGATGCAGCAGGGAGCAGAAGCCGACGAGGCGGGCGCACGATCCTCCGATGTGCTTGTGATCGGATCATCGCAGATCAAGGGAATGAACTATAAGCTGGCACGCTGCTGCTCGCCGATCTATGGCGACAAGGTGTTTGGCTTCATATCATCAGACGGCGTAGTCAAGATCCACCGCGAAGACTGCCCCAACGCCGCCCACATACGCCAGCGCTACCCCTATCGCATAATCCCCACCCGCTGGAGCGGCAAGGGAGGCGAGCAGTTTGGCGCGTCGATCGCGGTAATGGGCGCTGACGACATAGGCATCGTCACCAACATCTCGTCAATCATCAACAAGGAGCGCGACATCTCGCTGCGTAACATAGCTATCGACTCCCACGACGGCACTTTCCGCGGCACACTCACCGTGGGTGTAAGCTCCACCGATGCTCTCGATGCCCTTATCCGCAAAATAAAAACCATTAAAGGCATTAAACATGTGCAACGCAACAAATAAACTCCTCGCAATAATGGCAGTAGCCGCCGGCGTCACCCTTTGCGCCTGCGGAACCGATACCGAACGCGAAGCCGCCGACCGCCTTGTGGCTCAAGCCCAGGGATCGCTTGACCGCTCCGACTTCGACTCCGCATTTATCTATCTGGACTCACTGAGCGCCAACTATCCCCGCCAGATCGAGGCCGGACGCCGCGGCCTGGCTCTGCGCCCCCGCGCCATAGCAGGAAAAACGCAGCAGGAGATCATGGACCTGCAACTGCTCATGCAGGCCACGCGCCAGCAGGTCGACTCGCTGATGCCGCGATTCAAAGCCGTGCCCCCCTCCGACGAGCTGCTTGAAGGCTACTACATAGCCCTCGACGCGCCGGAAGACTTCCGCGAGAAGAACACGGCGATAGCCAGGGTGAGCCCGCGCGGAGAGTTCGTAATGGTGTCGTCGCTCGCCGGCAACAGCACCGGCCACACTTCGCTGCGCCTGTCATCGGGCGCGGAGGAAGCATCGACCGGCACCGTCAATCCAGGCAAAAGCGACGTAGCCCTCAGCCGCGAGAGCGTGCGCTTCGCCTCCGGCATGGCTGACTCCATCGGCGTCATGGCCTGCCGCATCGACGACGGACGCACCGCCACCCTCACCTTCACCGGTGGCAAGAAAACTCCATCGGTGAAGCTGACAGCCAAAGAGGTACACGCCATCGCCGACAGTTGGCGCCTATCCCGCGCCATGAGTGCCCTCGCCCCCATGTCCTCGCGGCTCGAGCAGCTCAAGGCCAAACTGCAGCTCGCGCGCGATCAGGACGTCAACGTCAACGCACCGGCCGCCAATAACTAAGCCACATAATCATCTCTAACATAAACCAATCACTTAACTTATCACTGTGAACATTGCTATCGTTGGCGCTTCGGGCGCCGTGGGCCAGGAATTTCTCCGCGTATTGGCCGAACAGAATTTCCCAATCGAACGTCTGGAACTCTTCGGCTCAAAACGCAGCGCCGGACGCACCTATAATTTCCGTGGCAAGGACTATGTGGTCAAGGAACTTGTGCATGACCCTGAGCTATTCCGCGGCATCGACATCGCCTTCACCTCGGCCGGTGCCGGCACCTCCAAAGAATTTGCCGCCGACATCACCGCCCACGGGGCACTGATGATTGACAACTCCAGCGCTTTCCGCATGGACTCCGATGTGCCCCTGGTAGTGCCCGAGGTCAATCCTGAAGATGCGTTCAACGCTCCACGACGCATAATAGCCAACCCCAACTGCACCACAATCCAGATGGTAGTGGCACTGAAGCCTATTCACGAGCTCTCGCCCATCACACGCGTACATGTGGCCACCTATCAGGCCGCCAGCGGAGCAGGAGCCACCGCCATGGACGAACTGACCGAACAGCACGCCCAGATCGTGCGCGGCGAGGACCCCACCGTCGAGAAATTCGCCTATCAGCTGGCCTACAACGTGATCCCCCACATCGACGTATTTCAGGACAATGGCTACACCAAAGAGGAGATGAAGATGCACTTCGAGACCAAGAAGATCATGCACGCTCCATCGCTGGAAGTGTCGGCTACTTGCGTGCGCGTGCCGGTGATGCGTGCACACTCCGAGGCCATATGGGTCGAAACCGAACAGCCGCTCACCCTCGAAGCCGTGCGCTCGGCATTTGAAGTGGCTCCCGGCCTTGTCGTAATAGACAATCCTGCCGCCAAAGAATATCCCATGCCCCTGTTCACAGCCGGCAAAGACCCCGTCTACGTGGGCCGTCTGCGTCGCGATCTATCCAATCCCCGTGGCATTTCGTTCTGGGCAGTAGGTGACCAGATCAAGAAGGGCGCCGCCCTCAATGCCGTGCAGATCGCACAACTGTTTCTCAAGAAGTAAGGAATAAGCCTACCGCTCAGTCAGCGCCGTGGATTCGTCGTCATCTCTACGCCAGCAGCAGAAACTGAAACAGCGCCTGCTCCCTCAGCAGGTGCAGTTTGCCCGTCTGCTCGAACTGACCGACCGCGAAGTCGAGGAGGAGATCAAGCGCGAACTTGAAGAAAATCCCGCACTGGAACGCACTGACACAGAGACGGACCACATCATAACAGAGACAACAGACCAGGGGCCACGTTATTACGCTCCGGCGCGCACCGCCGACCCCGATGCGCCCGATCCCGGATCACTCGCAGTGGCCCGTGCGGCCACACTCCCCGAACTGCTCCGCGGCCAGCTCGCAGAGCTTCATCTCGATCCCGATATCAGGCACCTGGCCGAGTTCATGACCGACAGCCTCGACTCCAACGGCTACTTCACCCGCACCGTACCGCAGATGGCCACTGACGCGGCCATGATATTTGACCATGCACCCACACCTGACCAGGCGCGTGAAGCGTGGAGGGTGATACGCACGCTTGATCCTCCGGGCATCGGAGCCATGGACCTGCGCGACTGCCTTCTGTTGCAACTGCTTCGCCTGCCCGACTCCACCCCTTATGTGGAGTCGGCCCGCGAGGTAGTGCGCCACTATTTCGACCTCTTCTCCCGCCGCAACTTCAGTCGGCTGGCCGAAGAGTCAGGACTCTCCACCGAAGAGTTGCGCGGAGCCAACGACCTGATCGTAACTCTCAATCCCAAGCCGGCAGCGTCGATATCGGCCGAGAGCGACACCGAGCCATCGGCAGGAATCACCCCCGACTTCATAGTCGAGACCGACAGCGTGTCGGGCAGAGCCACCGTCAGCATGGCCAACACCCTTCCCTCTCTGGCCGTAGAGCAAAGTTTCCGCCTTGCCGACGATGCACCCCAAACCGAAACCAACGACTTCATAAGACTCTGCGCAGGCGAAGCAAGATCGTTTATCGACATGCTCAAACGGCGCCAGCGCACACTCATGGCCATAGCCACCGCCATAGTGCGCATACAGTCCGACTTCTTTGTCAACGGCGACGACGAAAGCCGTATCCGTCCGATGGTGCTGCGCGACGTGGCTGCCGCCACCGGCATGGACATGTCGACAGTGAGCCGCGCCACAGCCGGCAAATGGCTCGCCACCCCATTCGGGGTGTATGAACTGAAGAAGTTTTTCAACGAACCGGTGGCCGACACCTCTTCCCGTGAAATCATGGCGGCACTGCGCGAGATTGTAGAGTCCGAAGATCAGGCCTCACCCATCGGCGACGATGACCTGACCGAAGCCCTTGCGGCACGCGGCTACAAGGTGGCGCGGCGCACCGTGGCCAAATATCGTGACAGGCTCGGCATACCTCCCGCGAGATTACGCCGGAAACTATGAACCAAACGCGGGCACGGAGTGTTTATCTGGTGTAAGAAATTTACCAAGTAACCCCACCCCCCACGTTCATGAAAAATTACAAAGACGAAATCAAAGGCTCCAAGACCGAGCAGAATCTCCTCACCGCATTCGCAGGCGAATCCATGGCCCGCAACAAATACCTGATGTATGCTTCCAAGGCTCGCAAAGATGGCTATGAACAGATTGCCGATATCTTTGAAGAAACCGCTCACAACGAAGGCGTACATGCCAAGATCTGGTTCAAGATTCTCCACGACGGCATGCCCCACACCCTTGAAAATCTCGAAGACGCAGCATCTGGCGAGCACTACGAATGGACCGACATGTATGAGGAATTCGAGCGCGTGGCCCGCGAGGAAGGCTTCACCCACATCGCCAACCTGTTCAAGATGGTAGGCGACGTTGAGAAAACACACGAAGACCGCTACCGCAAGCTCATCAACAACATCAACCAGGCCATAGTCTTCTCGCGCGAGGGCGACATGGTATGGGTCTGCGCCAACTGCGGCCACATTCACTTCGGCCAGAAAGCTCCCGCAGTGTGTCCCGTCTGCGAACACCCCCAGGCATTCTTCCAGATCAAAGCCGACAACTATTGATCCCTATTATCTCCAACCTCAATATATACACACAACGACGGTCCGTCATGCACTCTCATGGCGGACCGTCACTATTTTATAGCGCAGTGAAGATTACTGCTGATCAAAGAGCTTGCGGATAGAACCGAGCGAGGAGAGAACGCCGGTGGCCTCATAGGGCACGTAGACGGTCTTGCCGTCGGCCCCTTCGGTCATGTGGCTCAGTGCCTCAATGTATTTGATGGCGAGCATGTAGGTGGCGGGATCGGTTTTGGAGGCAGCCACAGCTTCAGCTACGCGGCGTATGGCTTCGGCCTCGGCTTCAGCCTGCAGTATCTTGGCGCGGGCCTCACCCTCGGCCTGTAGGATCTCGGACTGCTTCGAAGCCTCTGCCTGATTGATGCGCGACTGCTTCTCACCTTCCGAGCGGAGTATCAGCGACTTCTTCTCACCTTCAGCATTGAGGATCTCGGCACGGCGGTTACGCTCGGCCTGCATCTGCTTCTCCATTGCTTCACGCACGCTTTCGGGAGGAGTGATGTCCTGCAGTTCTACGCGGTTCACCTTCACACCCCACTTGTTTGTGGCCTCATCAAGAATTGCCTGCAGCTTTGAGTTGATGGTGTCGCGCGAGGTGAGCGTCTCGTCGAGCTCAAGTTCGCCGATCACGTTACGCAGCGAGGTCTGCGTCAGTTTCTCGATGGCGTTGGGCAGGTTGTCGATCTCATAAACCGACTTCTTCGGGTCGACGATCTGGAAGTAGAGCAACGCGTTGATCTCGGTGGTCACGTTATCTTTGGAGATAACCTGCTGCGAAGGGAAATCGTAGAACTGTTCGAGGAGGTCGATAAGCGGAGTCATGCTCACGGTCACATGGG
>CAZKRV010000082.1:0-9256 GCA_964555345.1 uncultured Bacteroides sp. | reverse complement strand
CTGTGATTGATGGATTCAATCCCATTCAGGTGTTCTACATGAACTATGCTAACCTCTGGGCACAGAATATCCGCGACGAGGAGATCAAGTCTCTCACCACCGGCGACGTGCACTCCCTCGGTGAAGCCCGTGTCAACGTGGCCCTGCGTAATCTTACTCCCTTCTTCGAAGCTTTTGGCATCAAGGAGGGCGACAAAATGTATCGTCCGGAGTCCGAACGGGTTGTGATCTGGTAAACTTTTCCTCTTACCGATACGTTAATAACCTGTAAGTTAAACCTAAAAAGACTCAAGATTATGGAAAAGATTCAACCCGGCAAATTCGTTGAACTCGGTTATGACCTCTATGAAGTGGCTCCCGATGGAGCGCAGACTCTGGTACACCAGACCGATGTCAATGATCCGGAAAAACTGATATTTGGTGTCACCCCCGGTGTCATCGTACCCCTTGAGAAGGCTATCGAAGGTCTGAGCAAGGGCGAGAAGTTTGACATCACCGTGAAAGCCGCCGATGCGTTCGGCCCTGTCGATCCCGATCAGGTGGTGGAACTCGAGAAAGAAATATTTGAAGTCGACGGCAAGTTCGACTCCGAAATGGTGAAACCCGGCGCGGCCGTGCCCATGATGACTGCCGATGGCTATCGTGTTATGGGCCGTGTGATGGAGGTAACTCCCACCCACGTGAAGATGGACTTCAATCACCCGCTTGCCGGTAAAGACGTGCGCTTCAACGGCGAAATTCTCGCAGTGCGCGAAGCCACCCCCGAAGAACTCGCCCCGGCTCATGGCTGTGGCGGCTGCGGTTGCGGTGGTGACTGCGGCGAGGGTGGTTGCGGCGACGGCTGCGGCGACCAAGGCTCCTGCTGTGGAGGCAAATAATAATAATCTGATTACTCTGCCGGAGGCCCTGCGTGAGCGTGTATTCACGCAGGTGCCTCCCATACCAGATCCGCAGGGATTGCTCGATGCGCTTTCATCGGGCAATCCCTGTGTTGCTGTGCGCCACAATCGCGCCAAGTCGGCCGGCCCCGCCGCAGGAGCCGACACGGTGCCATGGTGTCCGATGGGAGAATATCTGCCCGAACGGCGCCGGTTCACGTTTGATCCGGAGTTTCATCAAGGAGTGTACTACGTGCAGGATCCATCGTCGATGTGCATCAGTGCTGTGATCAGTTCGCTTGGACTCTCTGCCCCGGTGGCCTATCTCGACGCTTGTGCCGCCCCCGGCGGCAAGACCACTGCCGCTATTGATGCCCTTCCGGCCGGCAGTTTTGTCGTGGCCAACGAATATGATCCGGGTCGGGCCGACGCGCTGGTGGAAAATCTGACACGGTGGGGTGCCCCTGATGTGGCGGTGACTGTAGGACCTACCGACAGGCTGGCACGCTACGGTACTGACACATTTGACATCATTGCCGCCGACGTGCCCTGCTCCGGCGAGGGAATGATGCGTAAGGATCGCCATGCCGTGGAGCAGTGGACTCCCGGGCTCGTGAGCCAGTGTGCGGCCCTTCAGCGCAAGATAATAGCGGATCTATGGCCGATGCTAAGGCCTGGCGGCTACCTGATCTATAGCACCTGCACTTTCTCGCCTGATGAGAATGAAGACAATGTGGAGTGGATACGGAGGGAATACGGTGCCGAAATCCTGCCTCTTCCATTCGGGGAGGAATGCGGGGTGTATGGCGGACACTTCTATCCGCACAAAGTGCGCGGGGAGGGCCTTTTTATGGCCCTGATGCGCAAACCTGGTGCAACGATCTCCGGCAATCCCGCCGTCAATGAGAAGAGGCTGCGCAAGGCCACTGCCGTGGCTATGTGGGGAGTGGAGCGTACGGAACTGAAAGGTCGCGATGCCATACCGACACATCGTGCCATACTCGCCACTGACTTCTGCCGCGGATCGCTCCCGGAGGCTGAGGTTGACCTTGACACCGCGCTGGCTTACCTGCACCGCGATGCCGTGTCTCTGCCTGACAGTGCTCCGCGCGGACTCGTGCTCCTTACGTATCATGACCGTCCGCTCGGCCTGGTCAAGAACCTCGGATCCCGTGCCAACAATCTGCTTCCGCGCCACCTGCGCATACTTTCCGCCATACCTACTTGAAAAATTACCATAAACCATGACTTATCACCTGCTCCGACTGCTGATACGGTTGATCTCACTCATGCCTTTTGCAGTGCTCTATCTGATTGCCGACTGTTTGGGCTTCCTGCTATATCATGTGGTGCGCTATCGCCGCGGCATAGTGCGCCGTAACCTCACGGAGTCATTTCCCGAACTTGATATCCGGCAGATAAAGAGGATAGAGCGGCGGTTTTACCGCTATTTTGTCGATAATGTGGTTGAAACCTGCAAACTGGCAGGAATGTCGGCTGCCGAAATCAGCCGGCGCATGAAGTTCACCAACATTGACGAGGTCAACTCACGGCTCGCTTCAGGCGTTTCGGTGTCGCTCTTCCTGGGTCATTATGGCAACTGGGAGTGGGTGTCGACCATGCCGCTACATCTCGATAAAGGAGCCGTGGCTGCACAGATCTATCATAAACTCCGCAACAAGACTTTTGATCGCCTGATGCTCCATATCCGCAGCCGCATGGGTGCAGTCAATGTGGAGATGCGTCAGACTGCACGTTACATCACCGACCTGATAGCCGAGAAGCGCGAGTGTATCATCGGCTTCATAGCCGATCAGTCGCCCAAAAAGCGCGAGGTACGTCATTTCACTCCCTTCCTCAATCACTCCACGCCGGTGTTGACCGGACCGGAGAAAATTACCAAGCATTATGGATTTGATGCCTGGTTCGTGAAAATTTCGCGCGTCAGACGCGGCTATTACGAAGCTGAGTTCGTGAAAATGACACCGGACCCGAAGGAGTTGCCTGACTTTGAACTGACGGCGATATATTACCGCATGCTTGAAAAGACCATCAGGGAGAATCCGGATCTTTATCTCTGGACCCACAATCGCTTCAAGCATGCCCGACCGCTAACTGAAAAAAATCAAAACTGATCATCACAATACATGGATATAGATTTCATCGTTACATGGGTCGATATGAACGACCCCGAATGGCAGAAAGAATTCTACAAATATTCCAAAAAGAAAGACAACGAGAAAAATGGAGTTTCCGAGGCCCGTTTCCGTGATCCGGGCTTCCTGAAATATTGGTTCCGCGGTGTTGAAAAGTTCGCTCCATGGGTTCGCAAGATCCATTTCGTGACAAGCGGACAGCGTCCCGACTGGCTTGACGTGAACAATCCTAAAATCCATCTGGTCAGCCACCGTGACTATATTCCGGAACAGTTCCTTCCAACGTATAATTCCGTGGTCATAGAGCGCTATATGCACCGTATACCGGATCTGGCTGATCATTTTGTCTATTTCAACGACGATTTCTATATAATCAATCCCATCACCCCCGAGCGCTTCTTCCGCAACGGGTTGCCCTGCGACATAGCTGCATTTCTCTACAATCCATCATGGTCGCAGTGGTATCGCCGCATTAAAAACAATCTCAGGATCATCAACCGCCACTTCGACAAAAAGGAAGTGATGGCCCGCGATCACGACAAATGGTTTCATTCAAGCTACGGTATGCGCGCGCGCTGGAACTACCTGCTGAAGCCTTACGGCAAGTTCATCACCCTGCGCACGCCTCACAACGCGCAGCCTTATCTCAAATCCACTTTTGAGGAAGTCTGGGCCGTGGCCGAGAAGGAACTGACCGAAACGTCGGTCAACCGCTTCCGGGCTTCCGATGACTATACTCCCGAACTGTTTCGCACCTGGCAGATCTGCCGCGGCAACTTCGAGCCTTACAACACATATTCAGATACCAAGATGTTTCCACTGATGATCAAACCCGAACAGGCCATCAGGGCCATATATATGCAGTCCTATTCGCTCATTTGCCTGAATGACAATGTCCATATCCGCAATTATGATCAGGTGATGGGCCACATACGCCGGGCATTCGAGCATATACTCCCCGAAAAGTCATCGTTTGAACTATGAACAAGGTCGCTGCCGAGATAATAGCCGGTCTTATTCCGCATAAGATGACCCGCAACCGCTGGCGCGGGATTCTGCGCTACGGACTCACCAATGCCGCGAAGTTGCGGCGCGAGCTGAAGCGCACTGAGGGCGATGCTCCCGCGCCGCATTATCTGGCTGTCTGTGCAATAGCCAAGGACGAAGGTCCCTATTTCCGCGAATGGATCGAATGGCACCGCTCGGTAGGGGTGGAGAAATTCTATATCTATGACAATGGCAGCACTGACTGTACCCGCGAGGTGCTTGCTCCCTACATAGAATCAGGTATAGTGGTTTATCACGATTTCCCCGGCCACCGTATGCAGCTTGCGGCCTATGATGACTGTCTGGCCCGATATCGTGCCGACTCCCGCTGGATTGCGTTTATCGACCTCGACGAGTTTATAGTGCCGGTGCGCGATGCTTCGGTTCCGGAATTTCTGAAAGGGCTTGAAGATTTTCCTGCTGTGGAGATCAACTGGCTGGTCTATGGTAGCGGTGGCGCCGAGAAAAAGTCGTCTGAACCAGTCATGAAGCGTTTCCGCAGTCATTCGCGTCCGGATCATCCGCTCAACCGCCACGTCAAGAGCATTGTCAACACCCGCCGGGTCTATTCCCTTATCGGCTGTCATGAAGCAGCCCGCATATCAGGCCATGCCGCAGACTCTCACGGTAACCCGGTGCGTCGCAACTTCCGCGAGCGCGAGCCGCAGCATGATGTGATCCGCATAAATCACTACGCCGTGCGTTCCCGCGAGGAATTCTTCGAAAAGCAGGCCCGAGGCCGTGCCAGCGGCACTAAGCGCGAGGTCGAATCCGAATATTTCACCCGTTTCGATCTCAATGACATCACCGACTGACTGGATTCGGTCAGCAGGATTTGCGTATGGTGACCGGTATAGCGCCGTCGGGCACCGGTCCATCAATCACTAAAAGGAGATAACCTCCACCTCCGGCTCCGGTCATCTTGTGTGCGAGCGAACGTGGTGCCCACTCGGCAATGTATCGGTCGACACCGGGTGCCATCATGCCCGGAAACATGGCTATCTGCGCGTCAAACGAGTCTTGAAACGCCTTGGCAAAGGCGTGTAGATCGCGCTTCATTATGGCGTCCCAGCAGCGGTCGGCTGCCTCGGACAGTGCATGCACTTTGGCGGGAGTCACGTCGCGTCCCTCGACCACAGAGCACCCCTCGGCCCTTGGAAACATTTCGACCAGACACAGGTGGCTTTCAAGCCAGCCGAGCACTTCCGGATCGCGGCAGCTTTCGATGCGCTCCGGCCAGAAGCGGTTGTTATAGTAGTGGCGGGCGAGTCCGCTGATGCAGATGCCTATCGCGTCCTGTGCGCCGCTCACGTGGTCCTCGCCGTGCTCCGGACCGTTCTCAAAGCAGAAGAGCAAGCGAGCCAGCATCTCCTCGTTATAGTTGGGCAGTTCGTAGGGCCAGATTTTGCGTGCGGAGTTGCGCGTAGAGGTGCTCATGCCTCCGCGCTCCATGAACTCCACCGTCGGCTCTATTGAGGCTGTAATGGCCCAACCCGGACCATATTGGCTCACGTAGGGCTGATCGATCCATGTGCCGGCAATGTCGATGCGGTAAGGGAGTCCGCTCTTCACTCCCGCGCGCAGCGAGGTGGTGGAGCGTGCTTCGAGTCCGGCCTCGGGGGTGCGCGTCAGTTCAATGTACTCTATGCCGCGCTCTTCACAAAAGCGGCGTTTGGCATCGGAGCCTCCGTCAGAGTTGACCACAAACACGTCGGGGCGTACGCGGTCAACCGTCTCAACGAAGTCAAGCATGCCTGATCCCGGATTGATGAATGCGTCGGTCACGTAGCGTATTGCCTTGACCATATAGAGGCGCTCCTTTTCCGAGTAGACCGTGTGGCGGTGCTTAAGTTCATAGACGGTGGCATCAGAGCCTATGCCCACATATAGGTCGCCATAGGCCGATGCTTCTTTGAAGAAGGCTACGTGGCCGCTGTGGAGCATGTCGTAGCAGCCCGACACAAATACCTTTTTCCGCTGTGTGTCGCTCATTTCGGCAGGTGGAATATCATGTTCATCTCGCGCCATTTTCCGGCGGAGGTGGAGCCTGGTTCGCACTGCTGGAAACGTCCCACGAATTCCTCCCATTCTGCCTGGCGGGGCAGAGTGGCCAGGCGAGCCATCGCGGCATCGCGGTCGGTGCCGTCAGCCATCTCCATGATCATGACCATACGGGTTCCCAGACGATAGATGTCCATGCGCTCTATGCCGACGGAGCGTATACCGTCGGTGATTTCGGGCCACACGTTGCGGTGGGCTTCTTCGTATCGTTCGATCGCTTCAGCGTCGTCGCGCAGGTCGAGGGTCAGCACAAATCTCTGCATAAAGTTATGTATGTGTGGGGTGTTATTTTTCAAAAGATGATTTCTTGGGGAAGCGCTTCTGCAAATAGGCGGTGGCGCGGAGGCGGTCTTCGTCCGAGGCATATTCCGAATCGTTCATGCAGAATAGCATCGGGTTGTAACGCTCAAGTTTGGCGTAGTGATCCGGATTGTCGATGTGGAGGCGGAACGATGTGTGCTGATCCACGTAGTCCAGACGTGCGCGTTTCTCGGCGAGCGGTACGTAGGAGTAGATGTTGCGTTGCACGTCGTCGGCCGATCGCACGTGGTGCTCCAGAGTCGCTTCGATCTCCCGGCTGAACACTTCGGCGGTGTGGGCGTAGTCGCTCTTGCGGTAGGCATCGATATTGTGGTGGGTCTTGCCGCCGAAGAATATGCCGTATTTTTCCTGAACCAGACGGGCGGAATTGAGTATGGCACGATTGTAGTTGCTGATCGGCCGGTGGAGCAGCTTCTCGCGTATGGCGAGTACCAGTCTGCGCATGGGGCGGCGGTTGAACCGGATTATCGGGAGTCCACCGGCGGTGAAGAACGACTCCGGGGTGACCGGCCGGTTGAAGAACATATCGTCGTTGGCGTAGAGGAAGTGTTCGGCAAGGCCGGGTATGCGGTGCAGCGAGTGCTCAATCACTCTGGAGTTGAAGCAGGGGAGACTCTGCGGGGCGAGGATCTCCTTATGGTCTACGATGCGGACTTTCGGGTTGGTCGTGTCGAGCCATTCGGGAGTCTGGTTGTCGGTCACGATGAATATGCGGCGGATCCATGGTGCATATTGCTCCACGGCCCGCAGGCTGTAGCGGAGTTCGTCGTTGTCGGCATAGCGGCCTTTGCAGTTCACTGCCGAACCTGCTTCGGTGCGGCCGATCACGGCATTGCGTCTGGCTTGCCATTCAGGATCGTTGCCGTTGACCCATAGATAAACCAGATCGACGTCGGCGGGTATAGATGATTTATTTTCCATTGCGGAGCCGGCTTGCTATTTCAGGATATTTCTCGAGCATGGCACGCAGAGCCGGAGTGTTGCGGTCGGTGCCCGATTTGAAGTTGACGGTCTTGAGCGACAGTTCGCGGGGTTTGCCGAGCGAACGGGGTTTGTTGGCCCCGAATGGCACGGGGACAATCCTGCGTCCGTTGGCCACCGCCGCCCCCCAGAACCATATGTCGTCGGTGGTGGGAGCCAGAGCGGTGAAGAGTTCGGGGTCGAGCATGTCGGCCTTGAGCGCACCGGAGGGATAGAGCACGCCTCCGACACCGGTCTGTATGTTGGCGAAAGATGGGTGCCACTTTTCGGTCAGAAAGGTGTACCAGCGATATTTGGGCCACTTGCGATATGGACGGTCGGGTAATATGCGCTTGGCGCGGTGGGCGATCACGTCGAGCGGATAGTGCTCATGGACCCGGAGCAGGTCGCGGAGCATATTGGGGCTATAGGCCACGTCATCATCAATGGTTACGATCACGGCATCGGGGAAGTCAGCGAGCGCGGGGATCAGTTTGCGGTATGATCTGATGTCGACAGGATAGTCCCGTATCTCGAAGCGGGGATTTTCTTCAGCCAGACGGGTCAGCTCTTCGGGAAGATGCCCGGAGGAGAACTGCGACAGGGTCACGTAGAGCACGACCTTGTCAGGAAGCACCGAACCGCTGAGCACCGACTTTATGGCCCCGATGGCATAGGGTATGGCCGCGGGAAACGATGTCAGCGATATGATGACCTGCTGTTGCTGTCGGTTGTCGTGGTTGGTGTTCATGTGTAACCGTATCTTAAATCGCTGACAAAGTTAGTAATTTTTTTTGATAGTCAGTCACCGATGCATTCGCGTAGCTTTGAGATGGCCTCGGTGGCTTTGGCCGCGATAACGGTGACGCCGGGACTGACTGCGGCGGGGTTAGGGTCTACGTAGATGATTCTGGCTCCGGGCCGGGTGTAGTTCATCAGTCCGGCCGCAGGATAAACGGCGAGTGATGTGCCCACGATGACGAGTATATCGGCTTCTGACACGAGCTCTATGGCCGGTTCGATCATCGGCACCGGTTCGCCGAAAAATACGATGTGAGGCCTGACGTGGTCGCCGTCTATCACGGTGTCGGGAGTGGTGTCGAGGTCGGGTGGGGTGAGAGTGAAGAGCTTTTTCGGATCGGAGGTGGAACGCACTTTCATCAGCTCGCCGTGGAGATGGAGTACCCGATCGGCGGGCATGCCTCCGCGTTCGTGCAGGTCGTCGACATTTTGTGTGACCACGCGCACGTCGTGGCGACCGTCGACGGCCAGCGATGCTATGAAGCGGTGGGCGGCGTTTGGTTCTGCTTTGAGCAGGTCACGGCGACGGGCGTTGTAGAATTCATGGACCAGTTCAGGATTGCGGATCAGAGCGGTGTCGGTGCACACGTCTTCGATCCGGTATTTTTCCCAAAGTCCGTCGCTGTCGCGAAATGTGGATATGCCTGATTCGGCCGATATGCCTGCTCCGGTGAGAAATACGATTTTCATGAGGGTTGAGAGACGGGTAAAAAAATATCAGGGGCGGAATAATCACTACTCGGCCCCTGATTTCGTGTTAATACGTAGTTGTCTTTTTGCTATTTTCTATTTAATTATGGCCTTAGTCGATTTCTTCGTCAGCCTCGTAGCCACCCATTTCGCGGATAGCGTTTTTGAGCATGGTGTACTGCTGGAAGAGGTGGTTTACGGGCACCTCGTTCTGGGTGTAGTCATGCATGGGGCTCTTGAGGAAGAAGCTGAGGAAGCGCTGGATGCCATGGCGGCCTGCGCGGGCGGCGAGGTCGCTCAGCAGCACGAGGTCGAGGCAGAGGGGAGCGGCGAGGATAGAGT
>CAZKRV010000081.1:1974-9270 GCA_964555345.1 uncultured Bacteroides sp. | reverse complement strand
GCAGAAGATGATGCCGTAGATATTGGGGGTGTTGTCGGCAACGCGTTTCAGTGTGAGATACTTGTCTTGCGCCTTCACCATGTAATAGATGTGTTTCACGTTTTCAGCGCCGGAATTGCGTGTGCCGATCACGAATTCAGTCGGGTCGTGCATGTATTTCTTGGCTATGCGTGCCACTTCATTTGGCATTGTGGCCGAGAACATGAGCATCTTGCGGTGGTCAGGCACATGCGAAAGTATGGCATCGATAGAGTCAAGGAAGCCCATGTTGAGCATCTCGTCAGCTTCGTCGAGCACCACGGTGTGGACATGGTCGAGCTTCACTTCGCCGCGGTCAATCAGGTCGATGAGTCGGCCGGGAGTGGCCACGATGATCTGTGCACCCTGGCGCAGGGCACGTATCTGCGACATGATCGAAGATCCGCCATAGACAGGGGTTACCTTGAGTTCGGGCAGGTATTTAGAGTAATCGGCAAGGTCGCCAGATATCTGCAGGCAGAGTTCGCGGGTGGGGGCGATGATAAGCGCCTGGGTGGCGCGGTCGGTCACATCGATGCGCTGGATCACGGGCAGGCCGAATGCGGCGGTCTTGCCGGTGCCGGTCTGGGCCAGCGCTATCACGTCATTGTCTGCCGTGAGCAGGTGAGGTATGACCTTTTCCTGCACAGGCATGGGTTGTTCAAAACCCATTTCCCCAATGGCGCGCAACAGGTCTTCGCGCACTCCGAGGTCTTTGAATGTCGGCATAGTTATAGTATCTTGAATTTTAGTTAATATCTTATTAAGTAACGATCGGGAGAGTGTTAATGTTTATTAATGAATGTGGGCCTGAATGCTGCCCATGCGGCCAGTTAAATTTGCGGTATGAAAAAACAATCTCTGCCCACCATGAATACCTTTGCCACATCAACCCGCTCGGCCACATCGTCAGGCTCCACCTCCACAGTAGTTAATCTGCAGATTACGCTTCTCGCCGCACTGCTGCTGCTTTCGCTGGCCGGAGCGCTCTATTTCGGCCTCGTGGCAGCCAATGCCGCAGGGTTTTATGTCTCGATCGGGGTGGGAGCGTTGACAGTGGACCCTCTGCTGGCACGCTTCAGGCGCGATCAGTCATGGTGATAGCTCTCGCCGCGGATTATGGTCATGGCGCGATAGAGCTGTTCGGCAAAGAACATACGCACCATCTCGTGATTGAATGTCATGCGCGAGAGCGACAGCTTCGCGTCGGCGCGTGAATAGACCTCGTCAGAAAAACCGAAAGGTCCGCCAACCACAAATACAAGGCGCTTGACACCGCTGCCCATCTGCTTCTGCATCATGCCGGCAAATTCGCGCGAAGAGTATTCCCGGCCATTTTCGTCGAGGAGCACCACGCGGTCAGACGGCATGAGGGCCCGGATTATGGCCGTGCCCTCCTGTTGCTTCTGCGCATCGTGAGTGAGCGAGCGCGATGCCTTCACGTCGTCAATAATCTTTACCTCGACAGGCAGATAGTGACGCAGCCTGTCGAGGTATAGGTCTATGCCCTGGCGCATCAGCGGGGACTGGGTGCGCCCCACAGCCATCAGGAGCACTTTCATTTGATGACGGCAAGTCCGCCCTTGGCGGTTTCCTTATAGAGTGAGGGGAGGTCGTGACCGGTCTGCTTCATGACCTCGACAATGCGGTCAAATGACACGGAGTGGCGACCGTCGGATATGGCCGAATAGAGGTTGGCATCGAGTGCGCGGGCAGCGGCATAGGCATTGCGCTCGATGCAAGGGATCTGCACCAGTCCGCACACGGGGTCACACGTGAGTCCGAGATGGTGCTCCAGACCCATTTCGGCGGAATATTCGATCTGGCGCGGTGTGCCGCCGAAAAGCTGGCTGGCTGCCGCCGCGGCCATGGCACACGCAACTCCGACTTCACCCTGACATCCGACTTCAGCGCCGCTGACCGAGGCATTGTGCTTGACCACGTTGCCGAACAGTCCGGCAGTGGCCAGCGCACGGAGAATGCGTTGCTCGCTGAATCCCTTGGAAGTATGGAGATGATAGAGCACAGCAGGCACCACACCGCACGAGCCGCAGGTAGGGGCAGTGACGATCTTGCCGCCGGAGGCATTTTCCTCGCTCACGGCCAGCGCATAGGCATAGACCAGACCGCGTGACTTGAGCGATGAGTTATAGCCGGCCGAGTGCACATAGTAACTGGTGGCCTTGCGAGCCACTCCGAGTCCGCCCGGGAGCACTCCTTCGGCCTCGATGCCGCGCTCTACGGCAGCTTTCATCACAGCCCATACCTCCTTAAGGTAATCCCACACGGAGGAATCCTCACATTGCTCGACGTATTCCCAGAAAGAGTGTCCGGTCTCGTCGCACCACTTAAGGATCTCGGTCATGGTGGTCATGCCATAGACGTGTTCGTTCGCCTTGCGCTCCTCGCCATCGCGGACCACGTCGCCTCCACCGATACTATACAGCGTCTCTTCAGCGGTGATGTTGCCGTCGGCATCGAGCGCGCGGAAGCGCATGCCGTTGGGGTGGAAGGGGAGAAATATGTCAGGTTCCCAGATGATTTCGGTGGGAGCGGCGGTGGTGAGTTCGTCAAGTATAGCCTTGTCGGTAAGGTGGCCCTTGCCGGTGGCGGCGAGGGAGCCGTAGAGGGTCACTTCAAACCGTGCAGCGCCGGGATTGGCCTCACGAAAGCCGATGGCGGCCTTGCGCGGACCCATGGTGTGGGAGCTGCTCGGTCCCAGACCTATCTTGTAGAGTTGCTTTATAGATTCCATTGTTTCACAAAGGTACGAATATTTTCTGATTATTTGCGTGGCAGAACGATGCGTTCGCCGAGGTATTTGGCCAGGTCTGCCACCAGACGGCGTATCTGCATGCGCTCTTCGAGCAGAGAATTTACAAGCGCGGAGTCGCCGTCGGCCGCCGCTTTGGTCATGACGGCACGCAGCTCTTTCTCGCGCCATTCGAGCACGGCGCTCTTCCAGCCGTAGACGGCTTTGGGCAGTCTGTCGGCCAGGCAGTCGCGCTCGGTCTCTACGTTGGAGTGTTTGGTGTGGATCTTGCTCAATACATATTTCTCGCTTACCAGATCGGCCGCGAGGCGGCGCAAGGTGTTGTCGGGGTCGGAGGCAAGCCGGTGAGAGATGTAGAGTTCGGCAAATTCAGCGAATTGTGCGTCACATTCAGCATCGACCCGCTGCTTAAGTTCCTCTTCAAGTTTCCTGATGCGTGCTACAGAAGCACCTTCGGCAGCTATGCGGTCAAAGCCTTCCTGCATCATGTGGGTGCGCATAGTCTCGATCTCGGCACGCTTAGCAGCGCTTTCGCTCTCCCATGGTCCAAGCAGCGCGAGTGCCGCTTCATATGCGTGTAGCAGATCAGGGTTGGTAAACGTCAGATCATCTTCGCGCAACTCAGAGTCGACGTAGTCTATCACCTTCATATCGATAGTGTTGCCGTCGGCGTCGAGAGCGTCGCAGAGGTGCATCATGCCGTATTTGAGCACCAGCCGCAGCGTCTCGGTTTCGTAGGGGCGCATGAATGCACTGCGGTCAGCTGACGAAGCGGCAGTGCGGCGCACCACAGTAGCGTCGACCACCGGTTCCTCGGTCACCGCGTCACGCTTTTGCTGCTGGCGGGCATTGTCGGCTGCCTGCCCGGCAAACCGGGCCACCTGGAGGGCAATAGTATTTTCGTTGGCTTCAAGCAGGCGGGAGCATTCCTTGATGTATTCGTTGCGAGTGACCTCGTTGGGGATAACCGATATGGAGCGGACAATGTCGGTGATCACGCGTGACCGGCCTATTGGGTCATTGGCAGCTGTGTCGTTGAGCAACACCTGAGTCTTGAACCGGAGGAAGTCGGTCTCGTTGCGCTCCATATATTCCCGGATCTGTTCCAGAGAGTGGCTCTGTGCGAACGAGTCAGGGTCGTCACCATCCGGCAGCAGCATCACCTTGATGTTGAGTCCCTCGGCCAGGAGCATGTCGATGCCACGTAGCGAGGCTTTGATGCCGGCTGCATCACTGTCGTAGATCACGGTGACATTGTCGGTGAACCGGTGGATCAGTGAAATCTGTCCATCGGTGAGAGATGTGCCCGATGAAGCCACAACATTTTCCACTCCGCGCTGCGACATAGAGATCACGTCCATATATCCTTCGACGAGGATGCATTTGTCTGCAGCCACGATGGCGCGGCGTGCCTGATATAGGCCGTAGAGCTGAGAGCTTTTGTGGTAGATTATGCTTTCGGGCGAGTTGACATATTTGGCAACGTCCTTTTCCTTGCGGAGGGTGCGGCCACCGAAAGCCACAACCTTGCCCGATAGGGAAAAGACGGGATAGATCACCCTGCCCCGGAATCGGTCATAGAGGGTGCCGCGCTCGGTGCGTCCGCAGAGGCCTGTGTCGAGCAGTAGCTTTTCGGAATATCCTTTGGCAAGAGCGTCAGCCGAGAGAGCATCACGCCGGTCAAGGGCATAGCCGAGCCTGAATTTACGGATAGCGGCATCGGTGAGTCCGCGTTCGCGGAAGTAGGAGAGTCCGATGGCCCTGCCGTCAGGTTCGTCGGTCAGATTGTGTTCGAAGTGGGAGAGCGCGAAGTCGTTGAGAGCGAGCATACTCTCTCGCTCTGTGGCTGCAGCGAGCTGCTCAGGGGTGAGTTCCTCTTCCGCCACCTCGATGCCGTATTTGTTGGCGAGCCAGCGCAGTGCTTCGCCGTAGCTGAGTTGCTCGTGCTCCATGATGAAGCCGACAGCGCTACCACCCTTGCCGCATGAAAAGCATTTGCAGTAGCCTCGGGCCTTGCTTACGGAGAATGACGGGGTGCGTTCGTTGTGAAACGGACAAAGACCTATGTAGCTCGTGCCCCGGCGCTTGAGGTTGACGAAGTCTGACACCACCTCCACGATGTCGGCGGTGTCGAGAATCTTTTTGACGGTTTCCGGATCAATGCGTTTCATATTTCAAGCATATTGCGCACGATCCACCACAGCATGGTGGCGGCGGCAAACGAACATGTGACGATGGGAGAGAAAATCAGTCGGCGCAGTCCGGCCAATCTACAGGGAGCGAGTTCGGCGACGGCCGAGATGAGTGCCATCAGCAGTGCTACGGGCAGGAAATAATTGGCCCTCAGTGCGGAACCCGGCTGACCGGTGAGCAGGAAATGGAGCGCCCTGGTGGCTCCGCAACCAGGACAGTCAAAGCCGGTGATCCATTTCAGCGGACATTTCGGCAGCCATCGGCCGGCATGCCCCATGGGGTCGACGGCTCCGACAATCACCATGACTACCGCAATGGCCATGACGGCCATAATCACCACATACCAGCGCTTCATTTCTTTATCCTGACTAATGAACATACGGCAAAAGTGGGGAGGCAGCAGAGCATCACGAGGCGGAAGAAGTCGACGTAGCCCACGGCCATCTGTATGTGGCCGGCCACGAGTCCGGGAAGCATCAGTCCGAGAGCCATGATGCCTGTGCAGAAGGCGTAGTGAGAGGTGGAGTAGGGGCTGTTGTCGCAGAAGTAGATCAGATACATCATGTAGGCCGTGAAGCCGAATCCGTAGCCGAACTGCTCGACCATGATGCCGCCGCTGATGAGCCACAAGGAGTCGGGCTGCACAGCTGCCAGATACCAGTAGAATGCGCTCGGAAGCGTAAGAGCCATGGCCATGGGCCAGAGCATGCGGCGCAGTCCGTAGCGGCTTACGCAGATGCCGCCGATGATGCCTCCGGCCACGATGCCGATCACTCCGAAGGTGCCGTTGGCTATGCCGATCTGTTCTGTGGTGAGTCCGAGTCCTCCGAGCGCGACGGGATCTTTGAGGAATGGCTGCACTATCTTGCCGAGCAGAGCTTCAGGCAGCCGGTAGAGGAGCATGAAAGCGAGAGCGCTGAGAAAGCCCGGCTTGCTGAAGAAGGAGGTGAGGGTGGCCATGAAGCTGCGGGCCACGGAGGCGGCGGAGCGTCGCGTGTGACCAGAGTCGGCGGCGGGGCGAGGAAGCACAAAGGCATGATAGACGGCTCCGGCCAGAAAGAGAGCGGAGAGGGCCACAAACATTATGCTCCAGGCGGTGGACACTTCGGCACCGCGGCGGATAAGCCATCCGGCCAGAAACACCACTCCTCCGGAGGCCATTAGATTGGCCAGGCGATAAAAGGTGGAGCGTATGCCGACGAAAAATGCCTGATCACGCGAGTCAAGTGCGAGCAGGTAGAAGCCGTCGGCAGCAATGTCGTGTGTAGCCGAGCAGAATGCTATGCCCCAGAATGCGGCGATGCTGAGGGTGAAGAATGATGGGCCGGGAAGTGCGGCAGCTACTGCGGCCATGCCTGCGGCCATTGCAAACTGCATGATCAGGGTCCAGCGGCGTTTGGTCATGATAATGTCGACAAACGGTGCCCAGAAGGGCTTGATGACCCAGGGAAGATATAACAATGACGTGAACAATGCCACTTCGGCATTGTCCACGCCCATGTCCTTGAGCAGAATCACCGAGAGGGTGGCCACCACGGCATTGGGCAACCCCTCGATCAGGTAGAGCGAGGGGACCCATAGCCATGGGCGGCGGCCCTTATCGGGCTGCTGCGTTTGTTTCAATCCATTTGCGGGCATTGATGAATGCGTCGATCCAGGGCGTTACCTCGTCGGCATGGCGCTCGGCGGGATAGTAGCCACACTGCCAGGGGAAGATGGCGCGTTCGAGGTGAGGCATGATGGCCAGATGGCGACCGTCGGCCGAAGTGAGCGCAGCCACATCGTAGGCAGATCCGTTGGGATTGCCAGGATAGGTGGAGTATGAGTATTTTGCCGCTACGTGATATTCGCTTTCGGGTTTGGGCAGGCAGAAGCGGCCTTCGCCGTGGGCCACCCAGATGCCGAGCGACAGTCCGGCCAGCGAGCCGAACATCACGGAGTTATTGGCAGGAATCTCGATGCTGAGGAAGGTGGACTCGAACTTGTGGCTGATGTTGTGGTCCATGTGGGCACCGGCATCGTTAAGGCCGAGCAGGTCAAGTTCCATCATGAGCTGGCAACCGTTGCACACGCCGAGACTCAGGGTGTCGGGACGTGAGTAGAAGCGGTTGAGGGCGGCACGGGCGGTGTCGTTCCAGCGGAATCCGGAAGCCCAGCCCTTGGCCGATCCAAGTACGTCGGAGTTGGAGAAGCCACCGCAGAACACGATCATGTTCACGTCATCAAGAGTCTCGCGGCCGGTCATGAGGTCGGTCATGTGCACATCTTTCACGTCAAAGCCGGCCAGATAGAGAGAGTAGGCCATTTCGCGG
>CAZKRV010000081.1:0-1964 GCA_964555345.1 uncultured Bacteroides sp. | reverse complement strand
ATTATGGCGGCACGCACTCCGGTGCGTCCGTGGCTGAATGAGAGTCCGCGTGAGGCGAGTGATCCGTTGAATTCTTCAGCGAAGCGGTAGACCACGGGCTGACGGCCATAGTTGGCGGCGCGTTCAGCAGCACAGGCCTCACCGCTCTGGAGAGCGTCGAGCATGCGTGAGGGTGTGTACCAGCATTCGAGCATTTCCGATGCGGGGAGCACCACTGTATTGTCTTTGGATACGATCACAGACAGGGTGCTTTCGTCGGCCGTACGAGTGAAACCGATGAGCGATGCGTTGATGCCGAAGCTGAACAGCACATTCTGCACTGCATCAATGTTTTCATTTTCGATCTGGAGCACAATGGCGGGATTTTCGGCGAAGAGGGCCTTGACGGGGTCTGTGCCGAGGGTGGAGGCATCGAATGTCACAGCAACCGGCGATGAGGCAGCGAAAAGCATCTCGAGAATGGTGGTGACTACGCCACCGGCCGATACGTCGTGGAGCGCGGTGACCAGGCCGAGGTTGACGAGTTGCTGCACGGCACCGAATGCCTTGGCAAACGCTTCGGGTGAGGCTACGGTGGGAGCTTCGGATCCTACCTTGCCGAGTGACTGCATCAAGGCAGAACCACCGAGAGCGGCGGGAGCTGCCGAGAAGTCGATGTGGATCAGGGTGGACTTGACGGGTGCGAGCACGGGGGTGACGATCTTGCGCACGTCGCCGGTTTCGGCCGCGGCAGAGATGATGACAGTGCCGGGTGCGAAGACCTTGTCATCGCCATATTTCTGAGTCATCGACAGGGAGTCCTTGCCGGTGGGTATGTTGATGCCGAGGGCACAGGCGAAGTCGGAGGCTGCCTGGACGGCGCGGTAGAGCGCAGCGTCTTCACCAGGGTTCTTGCAGGGCCACATCCAGTTAGCCGAGAGTGACACTCCGGAGAGTCCGTCGGCCAGAGGAGCACCGGCAATGTTGGTCAGAGCTTCGGCTATGGCCATGACGGAACCGGCAGCGGAATCTACGAGAGCTACCTGAGGGGCGTGGCCGATGGAGGTGGCCATGCCTTTGGTGCCGGTGAAGTCGAGAGCCACGGCACCGCAGTCGCTCAACGGCATCTGGGTGGCACCCTGACACTGCTGGCGGGCTACCTTACCGGTAACCGAGCGGTCAACCTTGTTTGTGAGCCAGTCTTTGCAACCTACGGCTTCGAGAGCGAGCACGCCCTTGACGTATTCCTTGATCTTGTCGGCCGACAGGGGTGCGTCGGTGTAAGTCAGGGTTACGGTAGAGTCGGTCATCACGGTTTTGGGTGATGATCCGAACATATCTTTCATGCCGAGGTCGATGGGGCGTACGCCGTCGGCCTGTTCGAAGACGAAGCGGTCGTCGCCGGTAGTTTCACCGACAACGTAGAACGGAGCGCGTTCGCGTTCGGCAATGGCCTTGACGCGGTCAATGTCTTCAGCTTTCATGACCATGCCCATGCGCTCCTGACTTTCATTGCCGACAATTTCCTTAGACGACAGGGTGGGGTCGCCTACAGGCAGCGAGGCTATGTCGATGCGTCCGCCGGTCTCCTCAACAAGTTCGGAAAGGGCATTGAGGTGGCCGCCCGCACCATGATCGTGGATCGACACGATGGGGTTTTCGGGGCTTTCGGCCAGTGCGCGGATCACGTTGGCCACGCGCTTCTGCATCTCGGGGTTGGCACGCTGCACGGCGTTAAGTTCGATCGAATTGTCGTATTGCCCGGTAGCTACGGAGCTGACAGCGCCGCCGCCCATGCCGATACGGTAGTTGTCACCGCCCATCACGATCACCTTCTCGCCGGCTACGGGGTGACCCTTGAGAGCGTCGCGCTTGGAGGCGAAACCTACGCCGCCGGCCAGCATTATCACTTTGTCGTAGGCATAGAAGCGGCCGTTTTCGTCGTGTTCGAAGGTGAGAAGCGAACCGCAGATCAGCGGCTGTCC
>CAZKRV010000080.1:0-9313 GCA_964555345.1 uncultured Bacteroides sp. | reverse complement strand
GGAAGACGTTTGCCGTGCTGACGGCCGATGAACTGCTTGAGCTTGGGGTGATTGCTGCGGTGGTAGATTCAGATGATGCGGAGCCGGAGGGAGATCCGGTTGGCGTGCCGCTACCGATCCCTGGGCGTGAGGATTACATGAAGGTGCGTGTGCGGACCGTCGACAAGCGGTTACACGTCTATCGACGCATCAAGCATAAGGGCGGTATCGGCGCATATCCGCCCAAAATGTCGGATTGAGTTTGTGCTTTTCGGAGGAATTATGTAATTTTGCAGTGCCACTGAAAATTTGCATAACATGACTCCGATCTACATACCCCGCACAGCTTCGGCTCCGATAAAGGAGGCCGCCGACTATTTCCCCGTGATCACCGTGACAGGCCCGCGTCAGTCGGGCAAATCGACGCTCTTGCGGCATATATGGCCTGACGTGCCCTATCGGTCGTTGGAAGATCCCGACATCAGACGCATGGCGCAACTTGATCCGAAGGGGTTTCTGTTGCAGTTTGATAATGGTGTGATTATTGATGAAATACAGCATGTGCCCGATCTGTTGTCGTATATTCAGGGAATAGTCGACGAAAATCCTGCTGTAAAATTCTATCTTACCGGAAGTTCGCAATTTTCGCTGCTGAAACACGTGACCCAGTCGCTGGCCGGACGCAGCGCGGTGTTTGAACTTCTGCCGCTGTCGTTGGGTGAAATAGGCGATATAGCACAGGAATATGATACTGATTCGCTGATGTATCGCGGTTTTTATCCAGCCATATGGAGTGGTAAGAACGTGCCGCGGATGCTCTATCCCAATTATGTCAGGACATACATAGAGCGTGATGTGCGCGATCTGCTGGCAATAAAGGATCTGGATGTGTTTCAGCGGTTTGTCAGGCTTTGCGCGGCAAGAATAGGCAGTGTGTTCAAGGCTTCGGAGCTGTCAAACGAACTTGGGGTGGCGGTCAATACCATAAGCTCGTGGCTGTCGGTATTGCAGGCATCATACATCGTGTATATGTTGCCTCCGTTTTATACCAATACGCGCAAGCGACTGACCAAGAGTCCGAAGCTCTACTTTACCGATTGCGGGCTTGCCGCCTATCTGCTCGACATAGACTCGCCGGAGGTGTTGGGTCGGGATAAGATGCGCGGCCACTTGTTTGAGAACATGGTGATCATGGATTTTCTCAAGGCGCGTTATAATTCAGGGAAAACCGACGGACTCTATTTTTATCGTGACTCAAACGGCAATGAAGTGGATCTGCTGGTCAGGGAGGGGACACGTTACAACTGCTATGAAATAAAGTCAGCGGTGACGTTTCATCCTGATTTTATCAAGGGTATCAAGCGCTTCAGGGAGGCATTTCCGGATCTGGCCGGCGATGGCACGGTGATCTGCGGCGGAAGTGAGCCGATGGAGTTCGATGGCGTGAAGATCAGAGGTTACAGGGGTTAGAATTTCACTTCGAGCTGCACTGTCAGTTTCTGTTGGCGGATCACGGAGTAGAGGCCCTGGGGCATTGAGTCCTCAGGGAGCAGTCCCACTCCGTAGAGCACTTCGAGTCCGACCTTGCGCCAGCTCACCCCGATGCCACCTTCGGCAAGCAGCTGGAGGCGCCGCGGCCAGCCGGCGGTGTCGAAGTGCGGCTCTATGTCTTTTTCGTTGGTGTGGCGGCTCAGCTTGATGTTCATGCCCCAGCTGATGCCGGGGCCGGCAAGCGCGTAGACCGACACGCCGCGTCCCACGGGATATGAGAATTTGGCATGGGCCGGAACGTAGAGTATGTGTTCGTGGGCCTGCCAGCGGGTGATGTGATTGCGGTGGCGGAAATATTCGTAGTACACGCCGGTGGAGAGGCTCCAGCCCCGGCCGAAATATGGCTCGACGGTGAGCCCGAAGTGAAGCCCGCTCATGCCTCCCGGCTGCCCGAAGCAGTCGAGATTGCTCCAGCCGCCATCGTTGTGGTGGCCGCGATAGAACTTGTGGAGATAGGCCGCCTTGAAGCCAAACATCGGCGGGACGGTGCGTTCGGCCGCATGGGCCGGAAGGAGTGCGGCAAATATGGTGAAGAGTATCAGCAGTTGGCGTCTCATAAACAAAACAGGTGAAAGATGATGGACGTTTGAATTATCCTACATCTATCATACGCTGCTGAGGGGCAAATGGTTCACTGCTGGAGCACCTTGACGCGTACGCTGGCTATGCGGTGGGCCGTGATGTCGAGGATCAGGAAGCGGCAATGACCGTAGGCCAGGCTCTCTTTCTCCTTTGGAAAGTCGCCCTTGATGGCCAGAAGCATGCCGGCCAGAGTCTCGCAGTCCTCGGTCACCGGGGCATACAGCTCCTCGTCCTGCCCGGTGATGCGGAAGAAGTCATTGAGCAGGGTTTTTCCTTCAAACACATAGGTATTGTCGGGCAGACGGCGGTAGGTCTGCTCGTCTTCGTCGTATTCGTCATTGATGTCGCCCACGATCTCTTCAAGCACGTCTTCGAGAGTCACCACGCCCTGGGTGCCGCCAAACTCGTCGACCACTATGGCCATGTGGACCTTGCGGCGGCGGAAGTCTTCGAGCAGATCATCGATCATGCGCGATTCGGGGACGAAATAGGCCTGGCGCAGCAGGCTCTGCCAGCGGAAGCCTTCGGGCCGCTCCTCGACGAAGGGGAGGAGGTCGCGGCTGTAGAGCACTCCGCGTATGTTGTCCTGAGTCTGCTCATAGACCGGAATGCGGGCATAGCCGCTCTCGGTGACGGTGCGCATCACCGCCTCGAAGTCGCTCTCGATGTTGATGTCGGTCATGTCGACGCGCGGCGTCATGATCTCTGACGCGGTGGTGTCGCCAAACTTCAGTATCTCCTGAAGCATCTGGCGGTCATCGCGCTTCTCCACGTCGGTCAGTTCCAGCGCCTGGCTCAGCTCGTCGGCCGAGATGTTTTGCGGCTTCTTGGCCACCACGCGGTGCACTATCGACGAGCTGCGCACGAGCAGCGACGCCGGTGCGTAGAGCAGCTTCACCAGCATCGACAGAGTGCCGGCGGCCATGCGTGCCCAGCGCAGCGGGCGGGTCTGGGCATAGAGCTTGGGCAATATCTCGCCGAAAAGCAGGATCACGAAGGTCAGGATCACCGACTGGAGTATGAAACTGAGCACGGCTCCCATGCCGGAGAAGACCGGACCGAGGGCGAAGTTGCAGAGCACGACGATGGTCACGTTGACCAGATTGTTGGCGATCAATATGGTGGCGAGCAGACGCTCAGGGGCGGCGAGCAGACGGCGCACCCGGGCATTGCGCTCGGAATCGTGCTCGCGGTCATCGTCGTCGAGCGCTTCAGGAGTCAGTGAAAAATAGGCGATCTCGCTGCCCGACACAAAGCCGGACGCCACGAGCGCAAGGGCCGCTATGGCCAGAGCCACGATCTGAGTGGCCGAAAATGATAATAAAGGGTCAGGGTCCATGAATCAGTGTTACACTGCTGCAAAATTACTCACAATTCCCGACATAAACAAATCGGGGTTGCGGAAGTCGGTGGAAAGTAGTAACTTTGCGCTTTCGGATAATGACAATCAGTAACAACTAAAAAACACTATTTTTCTGACATGAAAAAGATGCTTAAATCCGTCATGGCGGCGGTGGCGCTGACTCTCGGAGGGCTGTCGGTATCGGCCCAGCAGCCGGGACAGATGCAGTTGCCCGTAATCCCAATGGATTCGGCCGTGGTCACCGGCGTGCTGCCCAACGGCCTTACCTATTATATACGTCACAACGAATACCCGAAAGGACAGGCCAACTTCTACATCGCCCAGAAGGTGGGCTCTGTGCTTGAGGAAGACAACCAGCGCGGCCTGGCCCACTTCCTGGAGCACATGTGCTTCAACGGCACGAAGAACTTTCCCGGCAACTCGCTGGTGAGCTGGCTTGAAAGCATCGGCGTGAAGTTTGGCGCACACCTCAACGCCTATACTGCCACCGACGAAACCGTCTATAACATCACCAACGTGCCCACCGTGCGCACCGAAGTGACCGACTCCTGCCTGCTGATACTCCACGACTGGGCCAACGAGCTGCTGCTCGACCCCGAGGAGATCGACAAGGAGCGCGGAGTGATACACGAAGAGTGGCGCAGCAACTCGAGCGGCACCCAGCGCATAATCGAGGAGATGCTCCCGACGATCTATCCCGGAAGCCGCTACGCATATCGTATGCCGATCGGCGCAATGGAGGAGGTGGACAACTTCCCCTATCAGGCCCTGCGTGACTACTATGAGAAATGGTATCGCCCCGACCTTCAGGGTATCGTCATGGAGGGTGATATCGATGCAGCACGCACCGAACAGAAGATCAAGGAGATGTTTGCCGACATAGAGATGCCCGCCGATGCTGCCGAACGCTATGAAGTCGAAGTGCCCGACACTGAAGGCGTGATCTATGCAGTGGGCAAGGACAAGGAGCAGCCCAACGCCATGATCTATATGATCTGGAAATTCGACGGTATGCCCCGCGAGATGCGCCAGACCCTTCCCGCCCTCGGCGTGAACTATATGATGAGCATGATCCAGTCCATGCTCAACCAGCGATTTACCGACATGATGAGTCAGCCGGATACTCCCTTTGCCGTGGCTCAGGGACAGATCGGCAACTATATGCTGAGCAACACCAAGGATATGTTTGCCGCAGTGGGCGTGGCCAAAGATGGCGACATTCGCCCCACGATGGAGGCCGTGTATCGCGAAGTGCTCCGCGCCAAGCGCGGCGGCTTCACGCAGAGCGAGCTGGAGCGTGCCAGCAGCGAATATATGTCGGCCCTCGAAAAGCAGTACAACAACCGCAACACACAGGAGAGCGGTGCCCTCACCGGCAAGTACGTGCGCCACTTCCTTGACAACACCAATGCCGCCGACATCTCCACAATCTATCCGATGATGAAGCAGATGGTGGTGCCGATGGTGACGGTCGACGCCATCAACCAGGTGTTCGGGCAGATTGTGGGCGATGACAACCGCGTGGTGATGGTGTTCATGCCCGATGCCGAGGGCTACACCGTGCCCACCGAAGAGCAGCTTGCCGCAGTGACCGCCAAGGTCGACGGCGAGGAGATCGAAGCCTTCGTGGACCAGACCCGTACCGATCCCATCATTCCCTCTCTCCCCGCTCCCGGCAAGGTGGTGAAGACCGAGACCGACAAGACCTGGGGTGCCGAAGTCTGGACCCTGTCAAACGGAGTGAAGGTGATGATCAAGACCACCAATTTCAAAGATGACGAGATCCGCTTCCTCGCCGTGGCCCCGCAGGGCTTGAGCCGCAATCTCGACACTGCCTCCGTGGCTGACTTCGTGGCCTTTGACGACATGAGCGACCGTTACTCCGTCGGAGCCTACACCAACGCCGAAATACCCAAATACTATGCCGGCAAGCAGGTGAGCCTCAACCCGTCGTTCGGACTCTACTCGCGCAGCATCAGCGGTGGCACCACTCCCAAGGACCTGCCCTCGCTGCTGGAACTGCTCTATGCCTACTTCACCTCCGTCAACTATGACGCCACCGAGTTCGCCGCCACCAAGAGCCTCTATGAGGGCCTGATCAAGAATCAGGAAGTGTCGCCCGAATATCAGTTCGAGAAGGATCTGTATGAGGCCATCTACCCGAGCCCGTATCTGCGGGTGCTCGACACCGCCACCCTCAATAGCTGTAGCCGCGAGGGCATCGAGGCCCTGAACCGCGCGCAGCTCACCAACGCCGCTGACTATACATTCCTGTTTGTGGGCAACGTCGATCCTGAAGCCCTCCGCCCCCTGGCCGAACAATACATAGCCACTCTGCCCGCCGATCCCTCAAAGGCATCGAAGCCCGTGACCCACGCACTCGAACAACTTGAAATCAAGGGCGGCGACGGCGTGGACACCTTCACCTATCCTATGGCCAATCCCCAGACCTACTGCGCCGTCATCGAGTCGGGCACATTCAAGGCTGATCCCCGCCGCATATTCCTCACCGACATGGCCGGTCAGGTGCTCTCCGCCCGCCTGATCAAGACGGTGCGCGAGGAGATGGGTGCCGTATACTCCTTATTCGCCAGCGGCTCGATGAACCTGCCTATGGGACGCAACGCCATGATCCAGACCTCGTTCCCGATGAATCCCGAACGCAAGGACGAGGTGCTGGAAGTGATCCGCAAGGAGTTTGACAACATGGCCGGCGAGATCACCGCCGAAGAGCTGGGCAAGGTCAAGGAATACATGCTCAAGAACCACGCCGAAAGCCTGGAGCGCAACGGCTCGTGGCTCGGTGCCATGGCCACATGGATACTCTCGGCTGACCACATCGACAACTTCAACAATGCCGCCGCCATGATCGAGGCGATCACTCCCGCCGATGTGCAAAAGTTCGTGAAAGAGATGAACGCACAGGGCAACTACCGCGTTGTTATTCTTGATCCCGAAACCAAGTAAAAAACAGACACAACATCATGAAACAGCAATTCATCATCATAGCCGCCGCAGTGTCGGCCCTGGCGCTGGGCGGATGCTCCGTCGTCAGCAACGGCATCGGCAGCATTATCGGAAAGAAGTCGCAGAAACCGGCAGTGGTGACCGCGGCGGAACCCTCTGCGCCCGTCATCGCCGACCACTCGGCCGAGTCGCTGGCAGGCCGCTGGATCATCAGCTCCGTGGGCAAGACGCAGGTGCGCGGCTATGAAGATGAGTGGCCGTATATCGAATTCTCTCCCTCCGAAGGGCGTTTTTATGGCTCCGATGCCTGCAACGTGATCAACGGCGACTATACCGTGCGCCCCGGCCAGCTGCTGACGCTCGACCACATAGCCACTACCATGAGGCTCTGTCCGGACGACACCCTGGCCACGCCGATAGCCCTCGCGCTCGACGCCACCCGATCATTCTCGATTGCAAAAAAGGGGGGGACGCAGATACTCAGTCTGCACAATGACCGTCATCTGACCGTAATGACTCTGCGCAACCCTGATATTATCTTCCTCGACGGACCCTGGCAGGTGACGTCGATAGGCGGTAAGGAGGTGGATAATCCTGACGTGCGCCTGACATTCGACGTGGCCGACGGGCTGATCCACGGCAACACCGGCTGCAACCTGCTCAACGGCGCCATCACCCAGGACCCTCAGGTGACATCGTCGGTTCAGTTCAGCTCGCTTGTCACCACCCGCATGGCCTGCGCCCCCGGCGACACCACCGAACAGCGTCTGCTCATAGCCCTTGAGGAGACCGCCACCGCGCGCCGCGGCAGCCGCCCCGACACTGCGGAGCTGCTCTCTCCCTCAGGCAGGGTGCTGATCACCCTGTCGAAACTGTCGAAAGCCGATCTGTGACCGGCTGCGTCAGTTCACACCAAGTAATTCGATTTCGAAAATAAGAGTGGAGCCGCCCGGAATTCCGGGTTGGCTCCTCTTTCCATATCCCTGTTCTGCGGGAATGTATACCTCCCATTTGTCGCCTACGTGCATCTGAGTGAGCGCTATCGTCCAGCCCGGTATCAGCTCGCGCAGCCTGAACGCCGGGGCCACTCCGCCGCGGCTGCTGTCAAAGGTCTTGCCATTGATGGTTCGGCCGGTATAGTGCACCGTCACCACGCTGCCGCGGTTGGGTGTCGGCGCGCCGGGGCGCCTCGACTTCAGTGATCGGTATAATACTCCCTGTCCGAGAGGCATCACCCCGGGCTCAGTTGCCTTCTGCTGAAGCCACTCCCTGTTTTTTACCGCATAGTCCTGCTTCATGACCGTTTATAGATCGATATATAGCAGATTATGAAGATGATCAGCCCGAACAGCGACAGTCCGCAGATCCACACCCAGTCCGGTATAGGATCGCCGGCCGGTTCGGTATCAGGTTTATATTCCGGCATGGATTCAAGTATCTCCTCGATGTCCATGTTTAGATTTGACCGCGGCACCATGATCTCCGTCGCTGAAGGATCATGGAAGAAATAGCCGAACGAGAGGTTTTTGCCGCCGCTCTGCTCCACCATCTGCATGGCCTCGTCCCAGGCGGCGGAATCGTTGTCGGCCAGCGCGTGGATAAGCATTTTGGTAATTTTGTGGCTGGTGGCGTAGCGTTTATAGGGAGCGCCGATGCTGTCCATCTCGGCATATAGAGCCCTGGCTCCTTCGTAGTCGCGTACCTTGTCATTGAGCAGCATTGTGGCATGATTAGACAGCCATTTGCTTACTCTCGCCGAGTCACCATCGGCCAGCAGATAGGGCTTCACCTTCTGGCTTATGGCTATGGCGCTGTCGATCACTCCCGCCTTTAGCCACGCATTGCGACTGAGGGTAAAGAAATAGTCGATATATCCCGGTTCCTCGCAGATATAATTAGTAAATTCGTTGTAGGCATAGGTGTAATATCTGGCGGCAGTCAGATTGTTGCCTATGGCTTCGGCGCAGTGGCCCATCAGGTCTGCGTAGCGCGCCATATACAGGTGATCATCTTTCTGCTCGGCATAATACTTCATTTTAGTGCCGTTGATAGCTGCATCGGAATATCGTCTCTGAGCAAAGTCCACACATGCCTGATAGTACCATGCGAGCATGGCGTGAGTGTTGTCGTTGATCGACGAGTAATAGGCTGCCGCGATGCCGGGCATTTCATCATCGGGCAGTTTGTGCCCACGATATTTTTCATATCGGCTATGCACCAGAGTGTAGAGTACGGAGTCCTGTATGTCGTTTAGCGGCATGGTTTTCAGCTCGTCGAGTCTGGACGCGGCGGAATCGAGCTCCACTATATTTAGGAAGTGCTCTGCCTCAAGCAGCTTTGTGTAGGTCGGGTTAGGCTCCTTTGTGCATGAAGTCATTACCGACATTACTACCGCGAGGCATACCATGATGAGTATATGTGATGATGAGTAGCGATTCATGATGCCGCAAAATTACGAAAAAAACATAACCCTCTCACAATTTGCGCCGCCTCCGCCACCACATTGTAACTGTTCAGTCATTTACCGCATGGATTGCGAAAAAATGCGGTGAATTATATCAAAAAAGTGACTGCCCGGACTCTTTCGGGGCCGGGCAGTCAGTCATCTGAAAGTTTTCGGTTTCAATTTTATGAAACGATAGCGTCATTGGCAGTCCATTCTTCAAGGCTGCCTTCCTTCACCTGGATGCAGACCTCGGTCATGTCGGTTTCAGCGTGGATTTTGCGCTTTGCGGCGGGAGCTACGCGAAGCCAATCGCCTGCTTCGAGAGGGACATTTTCACCGTCTATCTCCATGAAGCCTTTGCCTGAGACGATGAAATAGATTTCCTCGTTCTGTTTGTGGCTGTGGTAGAAAGGAATGACTGTTCC
>CAZKRV010000079.1:0-9332 GCA_964555345.1 uncultured Bacteroides sp. | reverse complement strand
GGAGGTGGAATATTTCATCGCTTTGTGCGAACTGCCGCTTCCGCAGCTGGCCGAAGTGCCGGCATCGTCGTTTGCGCTGCTCCGCGCCATTTATGAAAACTTTACAGTGGCCGATGCCGAGCGCATCAAGGAGATCGAGCGCACGACCAATCATGATGTGAAGGCAGTGGAGTATTTCCTGAAAGAGAAGTTCGCACAACTGGATCTGGAGCCTTTCAAGGAGTTTATCCACTTTGGCCTGACCAGTCAGGATATCAACAATACGGCTGTGCCGATGAGTGTGGCCGATGCTATCGTAGAGGTTTATGCTCCGGCCATCGACTCGCTTGTGGAGCAGCTGGAGAATCTGGCAGCCGAGTGGCGCGACGTGTCACTGCTGGCCCACACACACGGTCAGCCCGCCAGTCCTACCCGTCTGGGCAAGGAGATCATGGTGTATGTGAGCCGCCTGCAGACGCAGTTAGCTCTGCTCAAGGCCACACCGATCAGCGGCAAGTTTGGTGGCGCCACCGGTAATTTCAATGCCCACACCGTGGCTTATCCGCAGGTGGACTGGAATACCTTTGCCCGCAACTTCATGATGGAGAAACTGGGCCTGGTGCGTGAGTATCCGACCACCCAGATCTCGCATTATGATAATATGGCCGCACTGTGTGACGCTTTGCGCCGTGTCAACACCATAATTCTGGACCTTGACCGCGATATGTGGATGTATATCTCGATGAATTACTTCAAGCAGCGCATCAAGGCCGGTGAGGTAGGTTCGTCGGCAATGCCCCACAAGGTGAACCCCATCGACTTCGAGAACTCGGAGGGCAATATCGGCATGGCCAACGCTATACTGGCCCATCTTGCGCAGAAGTTGCCCGTGAGCCGTCTGCAGCGTGACCTGACCGACTCGACCGTGCTCCGCAATTTAGGTGTGCCTCTGGCCCACACTCTCATAGCCATAGCCTCGACCGCCAAGGGTCTGGGCAAGCTGTTGCTCAATGAGCAGGCCATCACCCGCGATCTGGAGCAGAACTATGCCGTAGTGGCCGAGGGCATACAGACCATACTGCGCCGCGAGGGTTATCCCAATCCTTATGAGACGCTCAAGGCGCTGACCCGTGTCAACACCGCCGTCACAGCCGAATCAATCGCCGAGTTTATCGACACTCTTGAGGTGAGTGACGAGGTGAAGGCTGAGCTGCGTGCGATCACTCCGTTGAACTATACAGGTACTTTTTAAGTTTATATAGTAAGCGACACAAGGCAGGTGAAGGCTCGTCGCCGCACCTGCCTTTTCTGTTTTTACTATACAATAACCAAGTTCATAATTAGATATGAAGATAACTAAGGAAGAGGCGCTGAACTATCACCGCTATCCGCGCCCCGGCAAAATCGAAGTAGTGCCCACCAAGCCCTATGCCTCGCAGACTGATCTGGCGCTGGCCTATTCGCCCGGTGTGGCCTATCCGTGTGAGGAGATCAAGGCTCATCGTTCAGACGTATATGACTATACCAACAAGGGCAATCTTGTGGCAGTGATCAGCAACTGCACGGCAGTGCTCGGCTTGGGAGACATCGGCCCGGAGGCCGGTAAACCTGTAATGGAGGGCAAAGCGCTGCTCTTCAAGATATTTGCCGGCTTGGATTGCTTCGATATCGAGGTCAATGAAAAGGATCCGGAGAAGTTTATCCAGACGGTGAAGGCGATAGCACCTACTTTCGGAGGCATCAATCTGGAAGATATCAAAGCTCCGGAGTGCTTTGAAATCGAGTCGAGGCTTAAGGCGGAATGTGACATTCCGGTGATGCATGATGACCAGCATGGCACAGCCATCATATCCGGAGCCGGTCTGCTCAATGCCCTCGAACTTCAAGGTAAGAAGATCGGCGACATCAAGCTGGTGGTGAATGGTGCGGGTGCTGCGGCCGTGAGCTGTACGCGTCTGTATGTGGCCCTTGGCGTGAACCCTGAGAATGTGGTGATGTGTGACTCGCATGGAGTGATACGCGCCGACCGCACCGACCTCAGCCCGCAGAAGCGGGAGTTTGCCACCAAACGTGACATCAATACTCTTGCGGAGGCAATGGAGGGGGCAGACGTGTTTCTCGGCCTCAGCGTGAAAGACGTGGTGACGCCCGAAATGCTCAAGAGCATGGCTCCGCGCCCGATAGTCTTCGCTCTGGCCAATCCGGATCCTGAGATCGACTATGAAACGGCTGTGGCCTCCCGTTCCGACCTGATTTTTGCAACTGGACGCAGCGACTATCCCAACCAGATCAATAATGTGTTGGGCTTTCCTTATATATTTCGCGGCGCACTTGACTGCGGTGCCACCGAGATCAACGAGGCCATGAAGCTGGCTGCGGTGCGAGCCATAGCCGCACTGGCTCACGAGCCGGTGCCGTCGGTGGTCAACACGGCTTACAATGACCAGAAGATATCGTTTGGCCGCAACTACATACTTCCGAAACCTCTGGATCCGCGTCTGCTCACAACGGTGGCCCCGGCGGTGGCCCGTGCCGCAGCCGAAAGCGGAGTGGCCCGGCGCCCGATCACCGATTGGGACGCTTATGCCGAGAAGCTGCGCCAGCTTATGGGATTCGATAATAAGATGGTGCGCCGCATCTATGACGAGGCACGCCGCGCCGAGCGCAAGCGTGTGGTATTCGGTGAGGGCAATACAGATAATATGCTTCGTGCGGCGGTGACTGCCTCGCAGGAGGGAATCTGCACCCCGATACTGCTCGGCAACGAGGAGATGATACAGAAGCGTGCCGAGCGCCTCGGGCTTGACCTGTCGGGCATCGAGATCGTGAATCTGCGCCATGACCGCGAGGCCTGCCGCCGCGAGCGCTATGCCGAAACCCTGTCGCGCAAGTGCCGTCGCCGTGGCGTGACCATGGAACTGGCTCAGGAAAAGATGTTTGACCGCAATTATTTTGGTATGATGATGGTGGAGAGCGGTGATGCCGATGCATTCATTTCCGGTACATATTCGAGCGGTATTCCTAACCGTGAGATAGCCAAGGAGGTGATCGGCATACGCGAGCCTTATTCCACCTTCGCCACCATGCACATACTCAACACCAAGCGTGGCACTTACTTTCTGGCCGACACAGCCATCAATTCGGAGATGAGCGAACAGGCGCTTTATGACATAGCCCGCCTGACGCGTCACAGCGTGGAATACTTCGCCCATGATCCGGTCATGGCAATGGTCAGCTTCAGCAACTTCGGCTCGTCTGACGAACCGGAGGGCCGCATGATCAGCAAGGTGGTGGAGCGACTTCACGCCGACTATCCCGATATGCCTGTTGACGGTGAGATGCAGATACACTATGCTCTGAACTCGCAGATGCGTGATGCCACCTATCCATTCTCGCGCCTCAATGGCCGTGAAGTCAACACGCTGATCTTTCCTGATCTGTCAGCAGCCAATTCAGCTTACCGTCTGCTGCTCGAAATGGGGGTTGCCGATGCCATCGGCCCGATACAGATAGGCCTGAATAAGCCGGTACATTTTGTCAACGTAGACACTCCTGTACGCGACATTCTGCATCTCGCAGCTATCGCCGTGATAGATGCCAACTATCATTGATATGGTTGAGTGCCCCTCGGACAATTTGTAGTGTAATCTTGATAAAGAATGACAAAATGTTTCAAAAATATCAATCGGCGTATATTTTTATAGCCTAAATTTGCATATTAAGAAAATACTACCTATCTTTGCACCGTGTTTTTCATGGTATTAGATTTAAGGTTAACTAAGATTGGTTGTCGGGATGACAATCAATCATTTTTTTTACGCAATCTGCAAATAGTTAATCAACGTTAAAAACGGCTTGTGTGCGTGAGATATGATCGTGTGCTGCGTATAATTGTATGTGAACCAATCGAAGAATCAGGAACTGTTGTTGGCCGCGCTCCGTGAGCGCCGGACTGAGGCTTACCAGGAGGCGATGCACACGTTCGGCCATCTGGTCATGAGTGTGGTCGGCGCTATGGTGAGCGACAGGCGCGACGTGGAGGAGTTGGTGCAGGATTCGTTTGTCAAAGCTTTCAGATCCATAGATTCGTATCGGGCGGATTCGGTGAAGTTCGGCACATGGCTTGGCCGGATAGCCTACAACTGCACGGTGGATTATCTGCGGCACCATATGAGACGGCCTGACGAGGTGGAGTTGATGTCGGCGATTGCTTATCATGACAGCGAAGAACCCGAAGATCGCAGGCTGTCTGCCCTGGAGATGGCAGTGGAGAGACTGATGCCCGAAGAGCGTACGCTGATCACGCTGGTTTACTTTAAAGAAATGTCGCTGGCCGATGTGGCTTATATCATGCAATCCGGTTCTGCCGGAGCGCTGTCGTCGCGGCTATATCGTATACGGCAAAAATTAGCAAAAATAATCAATGAAACTAAATGAAGTGATAACAGATGATGAACTGCGCGGCGCATTGGCGCGCCGGGCGGAGCGTATGACCGCAGACGAAGGGTGGGAAGGTCGTGTGGCCGACGCACTGGGGGAGATGCAGACTCCGCAGCGCCCGTCGGTCAGGTATCGCTTTTATAATTATAAATGGTGGGCGGCTGCCGTGGTATTGGTGGTAGTCGGTGCCGGTATGCTGCGGACTGTTCAGTCCGGCGGTCAGGAACCCGTGGTTGCTGAGGCTACTTTTGATGAAGCGCCGCAGCCGACTCCTGACCTTTATATGTCGTCGGCTCCTCCGGATGGGGTGATGGCCGTGACGCAGCCGGTGCCTGTTAAAGAATCACGGCAGTCGCCCTCTCCATTTATCATGACCATGTCTGCTGAAGATTGTGAGGAATTGCTGGCGGAACTTATGGCATCTGATGACTGCAGTAGCGATTATGTCGACACCGGAGAGTGGATCGATATGATCTTTATCGAACAGGGGCTGAGCAATGCGCTGATGCCAGTCGATCCGTATTAATTAACTGACTAAAATTTCATGATTATGTATAAAGTCATAGCATCATTGGTCGCTGCCATAGCGGTTGCATCAGGGCTTTCAGCCATGGCAGAAGAGAACCATATTACTTTCCAATCGCAGATCAAGGACTCTGATTCGCGTGCCTTTTATGTGGCTATGTGCGGACTTGAGAATGAAGAGTCCGATATAGTCTATAAGCTGACATATGATGTCTTTGCCGACGGCCGCAAGAAAATGTCGTTGCTGATGAAGGAGAGGTTATCGCGTTATCAAAAAGAGATCAATACGATATGCGCTACGTTTGATTCGATCGTGAGCCGTCCGGACGTGCATCGTGCGGCATATCGCAATCAAGAAAACGCCAAGTCTACACGTGCATACAAGAAATATGCCAAGACAAAACCCAATATGATTGATCTGACGGGAAACGGACGTGACCTGATTGATATGGAGACGATTACCCATGACTTGATTGACGCTGTGGCGATCACCATTGATGGTGATTATTTCAATGTGGCCCAGCAGATCGAGCAGAGCTCAGGAAAGAAAGCCGGGGCTGCTGATTTGTCTGATCTGCATGCAAAATTTAAAGAGTTGAAAAGCAATAATCCGGGCATACAGATAAGTGCCACGCAATGCATGAGCAGCCGCAACAGCGGTGCGCTGCGCCTGCCGGAATCGAAACAGGAATCGAAAAATCAGCTTACCGGCGTATCGTTCCGTATATCTGATGCGAGCCCGGAACTATGGAGTGAGGTCTGTGACGCGTTTATGAAATACTATGGAGCAGACGAAGTGTTATCGCTTACTTATTATCGATCATCGCGCACCGTGACGTTGCTTGACCCTATACATAAGACGATTTATGCCGCCAAATTTGTTCCGAAAGTATATAATGCAAAAGTCCGCGGTCAGCTTTGCATCTATGAAGGAGAATATACCATTGAGCCTTTTTTGCCGGAGAATTGGGCAAGGCTTAGCGTAAATGATGTGGGTGTGCCTTCCGAAGGGAGTGGCGAAGTCAAAAGTATATCTATTTCTATTGTAGAGTAATAGGATTTTATGTTGCGTCAAATCATTATCGCCATCATTGTGGCGCTTGTGTCTGCGCTTCAGGCCAGCGCAGACAAACTTGAAAAGTTCATATTGTCCGGCAGTATATACGAGCTTGATGATTCGCTCGGCTACCGTGGGGTTGACTCCGTGGAAGTGAGTCTTACGGTAAACGACACGATCAGCGTGCCATTTCGTCTGGTGAGCGCAGTGAGTGATTCGGTGGCGCTGACAAAATCGTCGATGCGGCTGCTTGTGGAGGGTGGTCGCGGCAACTATCAGCTCAGGCTCTATAAAGAAGGATTTCAGCCCAAATTGCACGAAGTCAGGCTTACGGCCGTGAGTCAGGACGTGGTTTGGACCGGCGCCATACAGCTCCAGCGTGAAAGTAATGTGATGCTCAACGCGGTCGAAGTGAAAGCAACTGCGATCAAGATGGTGATGAAGGGTGATACAATAGTATATAATGCCGATGCTTTCAATGTGGCCGAAGGCTCAATGCTTGACGCGCTTGTGAGGCAGTTTCCGGGAGCAACTTTGTCACCGGAGGGGCAACTCAAGGTTAACGGCAGGGTTGTCAATGAGCTGTTGCTTAACGGCAAAGATTTTTTTAAGGGAGATGCAAACGTAGCGTTACAGAATCTTCCGGCCTATACGGTGAAGCAGGCTAAAGTGTATGATAAATCGGCTGATGACGCATATCTGACACATGATGATGCCAAATCCAAGTTAAACAAGCGGGAAGATGAGGAGAATCTGGTGATGGATATCGTGCTGAAGAAGGAGTATAGCCGAGGCTGGATCGGCAATGTCGAAGCCGGATTCGGTACTGACAGCCGATATATGGAGCGCCTGTTCGGCCTGATGTTTACCAATGATTTGCGCATCAGTACATTCGGTAATTTCAATAATATCAACAATTCTGCTACAGTAGCCTCAAACGGCTATTGGAATGACTACGGAGGCGGATCGGGAATTTCGGAATCGCAGCGTGGAGGTTTCGATTACTATTATGAAAAGGACCGCTGGCGGTCAAACGGCAATATCTCGGTATCAAATGCAGATAACCGCACCCGGAGCTTTTCGTCGGGTGTGAACTACTATCCGATGTCAGATGACGTCTACAGGCGTTCGGCAAACAGCTCACGCAGAGTTTCGCAGAACTATTCGGTCAATAATTTCACTCACTATAAAGGCGATGATTTCTATATCAGTCTCGCTCCAGACCTGACTATAAACACCGGAGATTATCACGCGGTGAACCGTAGTGCCAGTTTTAGTGAAGATCCTGGAGAAGAAAAGCATCTCGGTGAGATAATCGATTCGTTGTTTACCGGACAGCGAGGTGTCACGGCATATGACCGCTATATGCTTTATCGTAAGGGGCAGATTGAAGTGCAGAACGGCAAGATCAGTGTGGTGGCATCGGCTAATGCCAATGCCACGATACGCCCTGCGTCAATGAAAGGAAAACTGACTGTGAATCTGTGGGGGAAACACACTCACTCTGGATACCCGCTGCGGTCTGTTTATTTTCAAGAAATGGGACCTGCAACACCAGAAGGTGTAGAGCCGTCCAGCCGTGATTCATATAGAAGCAATCCGAACAATGTCACCGAGGCACGCACGATAGTGCGTTACACATATGAACATACAACTTACACAGACAACTATCGCCGCAGTTGGGAGGTGATAGCCGCGGGCCACTATGAAATTTGTAATAATTATAATGCGAATGATTATTATATAGGCCCGCAGGATGAAGCCGCACAATATTTCGATCAGGGCATCTATCTGCCATCGATGGAGAAACCGGAAGGTGCGGAACTTGATTCGGCTAACACAAATATGACAAGATATTTCCTGCACAAGGTAAACATCAATGCTCAGGCCCGCTGGACCTCGAGGCCAATAGCCGAGAGCGATTCGGGCATCAATCCGTCGTTTAATGTGCTGGTGGATCTTACGGACCAGTTCCGCCACCATCGATTGCGTCGATTTACGCCTGAAGGTATGGATGGCCGGGTGCAGCGCACGAATAATGTCCACCCGCATTTGTTTTTCGGGTTTCAGTCGGCTAACAAGAAACGCTATATGAACCTTTCGGTAGACTATGGCCTCATCTGGAACAATCCGAGTATATTTCAGCTTATGAGATATACGTCAAACACCGACCCGTATTATGTAGTGGAAAACGGAATGGAGTCGCTGAAAACTGCACGTACCCATCAACTCACCTTGCGGTTTGATCTGTATGGACGCGGAGGCAGAAACCATCCTGGTTTATATATCAATGCCAACTATTCACAAACCATCAATGCGTTCAGCAATGCGATACGCTTTGACCATGTCACCGGCATTACTTATTCCCGCAGTATCAACGTGAATGGTAACCTCAACAGTGGAGTCGGCATCGGCTGGTGGGCAGATTTCGGTCCTGATGACTGGCGCTTCTCGGTCGGAGGCAATGGCTCCGGCAGCTTCAGGAAGTCGGTGGATTATATCACCGGCACTGTCAGCGGCATGCCGGAGAAGAGTCTTGTCCGGTCGTTTAATGCCAGTAAGTCGCTGCACCTCAATTTGCATATTGAACCGGCAAAGACGACTGTGGGGGTAGGGGTTAACGGATCTTACCAATGCTCATATTCCCCGCGGGCTGACTTTGAGAGGGTCAGTGTGTGGAGTTACGGTGACAATGTGTGGGCCAATGTAGAATTGCCATGTGACATATCGGTGAGGACTTCATTGTCGTATGCTGCCAAACGTGGATATTCCGATCCTCAGCTCAATCGCGATGAATTTATATGGAATGCTATGGTGTCAAAATCGATACTCAAGGGCGACCTGACCTTCCGGATCAGTGCCAATGACATATTGGGCCAGCGTAGTGCCACGTATCTATCGGTGAATCCACAGGGGCGCACGGAAATATGGAATCTGATACTGCCGCGCTACACCATGGTTTCCGTGCTATATCGATTCCGACACAATCCAAAGAACGTCAACTCCCGCAGCATTCATAATAACTTCTGACATTTTTGTGAGGGTAATTGCCAAAAAGTTTGTGTGTTAGGAAAATAAATCGTATCTTTGCAGTGCTTTTTGGAGCAGATTATGCCGTCGGCTTCGCTTAATCCGTTGAGGGTCAAAGCGGTGCGCGGCGTGCGTGGTGTGCGCTGAAGAGCAGAAAACAAGACAAAACGAAAATAAAGATAAACCAACTAATTAAAACAAAACCTAAGACAAACTAAGATGCCTACTATTCAGCAATTAGTACGTAAAGGCCGCGTGGCTCTGACCGACAAGAGCAAGTCGCCCGCTCTGGACAGCTGCC
>CAZKRV010000078.1:0-9335 GCA_964555345.1 uncultured Bacteroides sp. | reverse complement strand
TTATCGTAGCAGTTTACGGCGTAGCCCTGACCGGTAGCAGCCACGTTCATCCACCAGCCAGATTCCTGCTTCTGGGAGCGGATAGCGGTGTAGTGAACGCCGTTGATGTCGCCAGAGTAATTGCTGGTGTTGGCGAACTGGAAGTCATAGCAGAGGGTGTTGGTGTAGTCCCAGCGGCCGTTATTGTTGGGCTTTGTGGGGATCACTGGTGTGCCGTTGACTGATCCACCTTCCACGCCACCTTTACAGATCATGGCATAGAGGCCGGGATTTGCGGGGTCTTCCTGGAAGCGCCAGAGCTGATAGTCATAGGCGGGAGAGTCTTCAGCAACCTGGGGAGATGACCAGAGGCGGTCGTTCTGCGTGTTGTTGTTGTTGTTACCGAGGCTGGGAGTTGAGTTCTCGTTGAGCAGCTCGATGACCCAGCCGCTACGATGGTCGGTGGCACGTGTCGCGAGACGATACCACTTCCCAGGATCCGGGAACGTCCCACTACCTTGCATAGCGGCTGTACCCAACAAGGCAACAGCCGACATCGCAATAGTGCGAAGTTTAGCCTTTTTCATAATGTACTGAAAAATGTGTTAATGATTAGTAAAAAATTATCGCCTAAAGGTACAACAAAATCCGCTACCGCATCAAAAATTTAGCAAAGTTTAACTTAAATTAAGATAGATTAATAGGACGGGTGCGTTGGAATGTCGGAGGTCAGGGGGTGTTGAGGAGGTGGAATAGTTTGTAGAGGTTGGAGTATGATTCGCCTTTTTCGCCGATGGTGGTAGCATTGTTTATGGCTGTTGTCAGTTTGTTGTCGGCTAACAATGTTGCGACCCAGTTCTCTTTGGATAGGAATGCCTGTTGCTTACTGAAGTTGGGGAGATAGCGGCGCAGGACGGTTATCACATCATCGGATGTAGCGAAATAGCGGTTTGTATTGAGATAATGAAGCAGAAACCAAAATTCAATAGATGGCATACTTTCGCAGATGATGACTGACGGATTGTGAGCATAGCGTCGGCTCATAGCCTCGAATTTGGCTTTGACGGACTGATGTGTGCGTGTAACGTCAACATCAAATACGCAAACGGCAATGCCATCGTCGGCCAACACCCGCTCGACCTGCCGCTGAATGTCATCAATATTCTGTTCTGCAAAATTACGGGGCTTGCAAACGTAGTTGTAACCATTGAGGATTTTAAGGTGCATGAAATAGAATCTTTCGGTGGCACCCTCGCCAATGATTGTAATCGCCGGATTCTTTAGTTTGCGCTCTTTGATCTTTCGTGCCATGACTATATTACAATACGTTGGGAAGTGCACCGAAGCGTCCGTTCATATATGCCCGATGGATTGAGGAGAGTTTGTTAAGGCCTTTGAAGTCAACGAGTGAGAACAATTGCGAGTTGCCGTCTTTGCCTTTTTCAGTGAACCAGACGGAGTCTTTACCAAAGATGTCGTCGATGTCTTTCAGTATAGGGTCGTAGTGTGTGGAAACGAGTAACTGAGACTGATTGCCTGGAGTGTTAATAAATTTAGCGAGAATGTATTGCATAAGGTTGGGGTGCATGGAGGCCTCAATCTCATCAATGCATAGGAATGCCTGACGGTTGAGCTGGTCATAGATCATTGACTCCAATTCTACCATTCGCTTTGTGCCGGTGCTCTGGCAAGCTTCGGGGAGAATGTAGTCATGCACGCCGTCTTCGTTTTCCACTTTATGTCCGAAAAGCGCCGCCATCTTCTGGATCTTGATATCTGAGATATTGAAGTCAGCCTCTTTGGCAAATTGCAGAAGATACTTGCGAAAATCATCACTGTCGGCAATATGCTTTTTTGTGTCACCGGAAAGAGCAGACAGAGAACCGCTCTGCAGAGGCAGGAAGTGATTATCAATCCATCGGCGCATATTGTCGAGATATGCTACCGACACATTTACCTTTTTCAACGCGGCGAGAAGTGACATGTTGCGCAGGCAGTTCATCGTCATTACGTCTATCTCTGCCTGAGAGAGCTTGACCACCGCCGGGTTGAAGTTCAATCTGGAGACACCACCCGCATCTTCACGGCAAAATACCTTCGTCGGCCGATTAGACAGATACACCAGCAGGGATTCATGGCAAACTTTTTCAGGGTTAATCTTCAGATTATACCAATAGCGAAGCCCGTCGGCATAGAACTTCAATTCAAATTCAGTGTCGAAAGAGAGGGCATCTCCGCGTAATAGAAAGGGTTGCACATCGGTGCCGTCATCATTGGTTGACGGGAGTGTGTTCCAGAATCTACGTAAAAACTCAAATGCTTCAAGCAGGTTTGATTTGCCGCTTGCGTTTGCACCAAGAACAACAGCAAAGCGCAGTAGCTTAACCCCATCAGGCATGTCTACGACACTATTAAAGCGGTCATCGGCTGTCGATGGCTCAAAACTCAGCTCTACTTCATCTCGAAACGACTTGAAGTTACGTATTTTCAGTTCTTGTATCATAATCCGTCGGTGTTTAATGTCGCAAAGATATTAAAAACACGCCAAATATCAAATTAAAATATGGAAATTGGCTATTTTAATTTTGAAATTGGTGTAAAATGGGCGAATGCGACGGGACGGGAGTCGGCGCACCGTTGGCGCGCCCTGTAGGTGGGCGTCGGGCAGCCGGGCACACCTGGCGGTGTACCCGGTTATGATTTAATCGGCGCACCGTTGGCGCGCCAACCACAGGGTGGCGCCGGAGGCGGGGGTTAGAAGGGGGTGGCAGGGCCGGTGCCGGAGATGTCGGCCGAACCGCCGCCCAGGGGCTTGGGCGACGTGAGGGGGTCGTCGGCAGGGTCGGGCGAGTTGATGGCTGAGGCTGCCGAGGCAGAGCCGAAGTGGAACTCTCCCTCATCCCAGCTCTCGAAGCGGGCATATTTGGCCCGGAAACGCATGTCGACGTCTTCGACCGAGCCACTGCGGTGCTTGGCAATGATGAACTCGGCCTTGCCGCGCAGTTCGGGCTTGTCGTCGCGCTGAGCTCCGTGGAGATAGTATTCGGGACGGTGAATGAAGCAGACAATGTCGGCATCTTGCTCGATGGCTCCCGACTCACGGAGGTCACTGAGCTGCGGGCGCTTATCTTCAGAACGCGACTCAACCGAACGGTTGAGCTGCGAGAGCGCCACGATGGGAATGTTGAGCTCCTTGGCCAGCTGCTTGAGCGATCGGGAGATCATGCTGACCTCCTGTTCGCGGCTGCCGAACTTCATGCCCGAGGCATTCATGAGCTGCAGGTAGTCGATGATGATAAACTGCACCCCCTTTTCGCGCACCAGGCGGCGGGCCTTGGTGCGCAGTTCGAGAATGGAGAGGCCGGGACTGTCGTCGATGAAGATGGGCGCCGAATAGAGGTTTTTGATGCGGGTCATGAGCTGGTCCCACTCAAGCTCCGAGAGGCGTCCGGACTTGATCTTCTCACCCTCGATCTCGCAGACATTCTGGATAAGGCGGTTGACGAGCTGCAGGCGCGACATTTCGAGCGAGAAGACAGCCACGTGGGTATTGTCGTTGACGGCCATATTCTTGGCCATGGAGAGTACGAATGCCGTCTTGCCCATGGCGGGACGTGCGGCAATGATGATGAGGTCGGAATTTTGCCAGCCGGAAGTGACCTTGTCGAGCGCGGGAAATCCGGACGAGAGGCCGGAGAGTCCGCTCTCGCGGTTGGCCGCGGCCTGGATGGTCTCGATGGCCTGGGCGATGACGGGGTCGATCTGCACCACCTCTTTCTTGACATTGCGCTGCGACAGCTCGAAAAGGCGTCCTTCGGCCTCCTGGAGCACGTCGTCGACATCGTTGCTGCCATCGAAGGCCTTGGCATTGATGTCGGAGGCAAAGGAGATCAGCTCACGTGCCAGATATTGCTGGGCAAGGATTCGGGCATGCCACTCGATATTGGCCGCAGAGGCCACGCGCGATGTGAGGTCGGCGATGAATACGGGGCCACCCACCTCGTCGATGGTGCCGGAGGCGCGCAACTGCTCGGTGACGGTGAGCATGTCGATGGGGCTTTGCGAGGCGCCAAGGGTCTGGATGGCTTCGTAGATCTTCTGGTTGACCGGTTCATAGAAGCTCTCGGGCTTGATGATGTCGCAGACGGTGGGGTAGGCATCTTTTTCAAGCATGAGGGCGCCGAGCACGGCCTCTTCCACATCTTTGTCGTGGGGAGGAATGCGGCCGGATATGTCGGCCTGGGGCTGATGGCGTGGGGCGTTGCGGTTGAAGGTGGAATTAGCGGGGGGCATATTGTGAGTCGATGAGTGATTGGCGTGAATTATAGAACGACGGGCTGAGGAGGAAGGAGAGCGGAACGGATGGGTGGCGCTCAACATAGGACCGGACTATCTGCAGGCCGATGAAGCGCGCGGCAAGGCCGGGAGCATCAGGAGCAATGGCAGGCGATGATGGCGCGCGGCGGAGCAGGCGATCGGCCAGCCCGGGATCGGTGGACCAGATGAGCTGCCGTTCCATGAGGGCGCGCCAGAGGGCGGGTTCGTCGGCCTGGAGCCGGGAGAGTTGGTCGGGCGCGATGCCGAGCAGGTCGGAGAGGGGAGTATCGGCCGGGAGCAGGCGCGACATGGCATAGGCCACAGCGCCGGAATGGAGCATACGGGCCATGAGGGTGGGCGATCCGTCGGCCGGAGCCACGTAGGGGTAGCTGCCGGCAATGAGCGACTCGGCCACGTCGACGGGGAGCATGGCGGGGCGCTTGAGCCGCACCAGATAGTCGGGATAGGTGCCGGAGTAGCCGGGATAGTCCTCGCCGAGATAGTGGTTGAGGGCAACGAAGAGGTTGCCGTCGGGGGTGCGGACGATGGACTGCGAGTAGGGCCAGACCATGGCGAAGGTGGCGCTCCACTCCACAGCGGGGAGGGAGTCGGGGAGAGTGGCGCGCAGCGATCCGAGCACAGACTCGATGAAGTCGAGGGCCGGGAGGCGGCGCTCGACATCGGGCTGGAAGACGGCGACGGCGCTTCCGGCCGAGAAGTCGGCAAGGGAAATGCCGCCCATGACGGCCGACAGATCGCTCCATCCGAGCTCCATCACCGAATCGGGGAGCGAACCGGCGGCCACGGCGCGGTCAAGCCGGAGCATCGGTTCGGGAGGGGCGGCAGGAGAGTCGGCCGACGGAGAACAGCCGCAGAGCATGGCCGCAAGAGCGGTGGCCAATAGCCCTAATTTCGTATTTTGTGGTAAATTTCGGGTCATCAGGTAGAATTAACAGTGCAAAGATAGGTCAAAACCGCGCAAAAATGACTAATTTTGCCGGATAAATTATGAACAAGTTATTTTTACTCCTGTTGACAGTCGCATTGTGGATCGGCACGGCAAGGGGCGAACAGCCCGCGCCGCAGTCCGATCAGGAGCCGTTTGTGGTGGTGATAGATCCGGGTCACGGCGGCAAGGACTATGGAGCGATCGGCAAGGTGACCAACGAAAAGACCATCAATCTGGAAGTGGCCCTGAAGGTGAGGAAAATGCTCCGCGACTATTCGGGAATAGAGGTGGTGATGACGCGCAGCACCGATAAGTTCCTATCGCTACAGGAGCGCGCCGACATAGCCAACGCAGCCAAGGGAAACCTGTTTATGTCGGTGCACGTGAACTCGGTGGACCGTCGCTCGAAGAACAGGCAGACGGTGAAGGGTGCATCGGTCTACACTCTGGGATTGCACCGCTCGAACGCTAACTTTGAAGTGGCAAAGCGCGAAAACTCGGTGATGGAACTCGAACCGGACTTTTCGACAACATATCAGGGCTTCGATCCAAACTCCACGGAAAGCTATATCATCTTCGAACTCTGCCAGAACAAGCACCTGGAGCAGAGCATCAACTTTGCCCAGATGGCACAGAATGAGCTGGCGGGCACGGCAGGACGCGCTGACCGCGGAGTGCTTCAGGCCGGATTCTGGGTGCTGCTGGCAAGCGCCATGCCGGCAGTGCTCGTGGAGCTGGACTTCATCTGCAATCCGACGCAGGAACAGTTTATGAACTCGGCGAAGGGAAAGGAGAAGATGGCCCGCGCGCTGGCCAACGCCATAGTGGAATATGCCTCGACTCACTCCGGCACTCCGGTGGTGAAAATCGCTGACAATATAAATAAGGTGTCGGAAGCGCCGGAGAAGGAGGTGGAGGAAGCTGAGAAGGCGGAAGAGGTGACCGCAGCCGAAGCCACGGCTCCGGGTGCAGTGACCTATAGGGTACAGTTCATGGCCTGTGACCGCAAACTCGCCGACAATGCTCCGGAGCTGAAAGGAATGAAGAAGGTGGACTGCTACCGCCAGGGCGCCTTCTATAAATATACGGCCGGAGGTGACTTCGCCACCGAGGCCGAGGCTGAAGCCTATGCCCGCAAGCAGGTGAGGGGCAAATTTCCGCAGGCCTTTATAATAAAATGGTGTGACGGCACCAGAATGGACTGACAAAAACGAAAACAAACAGATAGAGATAATGCAAAATTCACGTAAACTCATTGCCATAGGCACATCGGTGATTCTGGCCCTGGTGCTCCTTGTGTTCGGAATCGACTATCTCAAGGGGATCAACCTCTTTCACACGTCAAACTATTACTTCGCAACATATACGAATGTGACCGGTCTGTCGGTATCGGCCCCGGTGACGGCCAACGGCTTCAAGGTGGGGCAGGTGCGCGAACTGCGCTATGAATATGCCGACCCGGGCCACGTGACCGCCGAACTGGCGCTCGATGCACAGCTGAAAGTGCCTCAGGGCACAGTGGCAGTGCTCAGCACCGACCTGCTCGGCACGGCCACCATAGAGCTTAAGATGCCGGACTCGACTGAATATGCCGCAGTAGGCTCGAAGCTCGAGACTTCAAACAAGGCAGGGCTGACCGATGCCCTCGGCAGCGAACTGCTTCCCTCGGTGGGCGCCCTGATGCCGAAGATAGACTCACTGCTCAGCGCAGTGAACACGCTGGCCTCGGATCCGGCACTTCTGGCCTCGATACGCCGGCTTGACGCCATCACCGCCAACCTGGAAGCGACGAGCGCACACGTGGCCTCGGCCTCGCGCCCGCTGCCTGCAGTGGTGGAAAACGCCCGCACCATCACCGACAACATCGGACGCATGTCGGCCCGTCTGGACTCGCTCTCGGCTGAACTGAACCGAATGCCGCTCAATGAAACGATGGACAACGTGAAGCAGCTCACCGCCAACCTGAGGGCGCTGACCTCCGAGCTGCAAAACTCAGACTCTTCGCTGGGACTGCTGCTGCACGATCCGGCACTGTATAATAACCTGAACTCGACAGTGACGAGCCTCGATTCGCTCTTCACCGACATCAAGGCTCATCCGAAGCGTTATCTCAAATTCAGCGTATTTTAGACTTGGTCTAAAATAGGATCAAAGCAGTGAAACATCCGCCACCACGGCAACGGGAGGCGGATGTTTCACGAAATAGCAAATGGTAACTCGCTGATAATATGTGCTATAAGCTGAATAATGCGGGCCGGGTGTAACGAGCTGAAAGTCAGGAGGGTTGCGAGCTATTTGAAATATCCAAATTTTAAGCCCTTTGTTTTTTTAAATAATTTGGGGGAAATTTGTAGTCGGAAAAAGCACTTCAGTAATGACACAATCCATGAATGAACAATGGGAAAACTGTCAGCGGAAATTTCGCGACAATCTCCCGCAGGAACAATATGAAGCGTGGTTCAAGCCAATCACGTTTCTAAGCTATGAGAATAACACCCTGACGGTGGGTGTGCCCTCAGAGTTCTTCAAAGAGTATCTTGAGACCAACTATCTCAAGTTGCTCAGTTTCACCCTGCGCCACGTTTATGGACCGAGTGTGAAACTCATGTATAAGTTCCGGATTGTGAAAAACGAGCCTGACAGCACCGTCACCATGACAGGCTCCAACCCATCGCCCGCAGTGAGCGACCGCGGCCGCGCCGCCAATCCATTCCGCCCCGGAGTGCAGACCACCGCTGATGATGCCGAGATCGACTCGCAGCTCAATCCCCGCTACAACTTCGAGAACTACTGCGTGGGCGAGTGCAATCAGCTGGCATCGACCATCGGCGAGGCCATAGCGAAGAATCCGACCTGCCAGACATATAATCCGCTGTTTGTGTTCGGCCCTCCCGGTGTGGGCAAGACTCACTTGGCACAGGCCATAGGCATAGCCGTGAAGGAGCGCAACCCGCGCCGCCGCGTGCTCTACGTGACCGCACGCCTCTTTGAAAGCCAGTACACGGCAGCTAACGCCCGCGGCAAAATCAACGAGTTCATAGCTTTCTATCAGGGCATCGACACGCTGATCATCGACGATATACAGGATTTTATAGGAAAGCCGTCGACTCAGCGCACATTCTTCCACATATTCAATCACCTGCACCTGAACTCGCGCCAGCTGATCATGACCAGCGACGTGCGCCCCTCGGAGATGGACAACATGGAGGAGCGCCTGCTCTCACGCTTCAAGTGGGGCATGACATGTGAACTCTCGCGCCCGGACTACCTGATACGCCGCGAGGTGCTGACCCGCAAGGCCGAACAAGATGGCCTGGATCTGCCCGCCGATGTGCTCGAATATATAGCCGAGAACGTGACCGCATCATTCCGTGAGCTGGAGGGAATAGTGGTGTCGCTTATGGCGCACGCTACGATCCTGAACCGTCCGGTGGATATAGATCTGGCCAAGTCGGTGATGCAGAATGCCGTGAAGATACGCCGAAAAACGGTGAACTTCGAGATGATAGCCGAGCAGGTGAGCGAATTTTACAACATCGAGCCTGACGCCCTCTTCACGAAGAGCCGCAAGCGCGACATCTCTGATGCCCGCCAGTTGGTGATGTATATGACCAAAAAACTGACATCGCTGTCGGTCAATGCGATAGGTAGCCGTCTGAGCCGTACTCACGCCACAGTGCTACACGCGGTTAACGCGATCGAAAACCGTCTGTCGACCGAGGCTAAGCTGCGCGCCGACGTGATGAGTATAGAGGCCGCCCTGATACCTCGCTGAGTTCTCTCCGCATGAACGAAATAAAAAGAAAAGCCCCGTTGAGGGGCTTTTCTTTTTATGTATAGCGGGTGGAATCAGAATTCGGCATTGCCGGGAGTGCGGGGGAAGGGGATCACGTCGCGGATATTGGTCATGCCGGTGACGAAGAGCACCAGGCGCTCGAAGCCGAGTCCGAATCCGGAGTGGGGTACGGTGCCGTAGCGGCGGGTGTCGAGATACCACCACATATCTTTCATCGGAATATTAAGTTCCTCGATACGGGTGAGCAGTTTGTCGTAGTCAGCCTCGCGCTCGGAACCACCGATGATCTCGCCG
>CAZKRV010000077.1:0-9403 GCA_964555345.1 uncultured Bacteroides sp. | reverse complement strand
GCGACCCCGACCTTGGCAAGGTCGTGCTCTACCAACTGAGCTATTTTCGCATCATGTTTTGTTGTCGTTGCTTCTCTAAGACGGTTGCAAAGGTACGGGCTTTTTTTGAACTGACCAAATTTTTGAGAGAAAAAATTCAAAAAAAATCACATGAATTTTATAAATTGCTGATTGTCAATGGTGGCTTTAGAAGCCGGTATATGGCGATTTGGCTATCTTCAGGATCGATTCTGGCTCAGATACGATGTGTTCGGCATAGAACTGACGGAGTTCGGCGGCGGGGCGGAATCCCCAGGTGACGCCGACCGATTCGATGCAGGCGCGGCGAGCGGTCTCCATGTCGACACCACTATCGCCCACATAGAGCACGCTGTCTTTGGACGTGGGGTTGGCGGCAAGGATATTGAATACGATGCTGGGATCGGGTTTGGCGGGCACTCCGGGCCTCATGCCATGGACCGCACAGAATGGCAGGCGCGGGAAGAAGCGCGCGATCAGGCGTGATGTGGCCGACTGATATTTGTTGGAGGCCACGGCCAGATTGATTCCGGAATCGGCCAGCGAGTTGAGCAGTTCATCGATGCCGGGGTAGGGCACTGTGTGGTCGGTCAGGTGTCGGTCGTAATATTCGAGGAAGAGGCCGAGCAGCTTATTGATAGTGTCGGCAGAGCGGGAATCGGGCGGTAGCACTCTCTCGATGAGTTTGCGCACACCGTTGCCCACATAGAGCTGATATGAGGAGATTTCATGCGTGGGAAATCCGCTTGTGCGCAGTGCATGGTTGGCGGCATAGCCGAGATCGTCGATCGTGTTGAGCAGGGTGCCGTCGAGGTCAAATATTACGAGTTTTTTCATTATTTATATATAGTCAGAAAGGATAGCCTACCGAGAAATGGAAGGCGGCATCGCGATGCCACGACGGGTGGATCAGCGGCCATGCTTCGCTGTCGATGGCAGGATTGTAGGCCTTCATGCCCAGGTCAAATCTCAGCAGGAAATAATTGAAGTCAAGTCTTATGCCGAGTCCGTAGGCCCAGGCCAGCTCCTTGTAGAAGGAGTTGAAGCGGAACAGGCCGTTGGGCTGGTTTTCGTAGTTGCGTATGGTCCACACGTTGCCTGCGTCGATAAACGCGGCACCTTCAAACACCCAGAAGAGCTTCACACGATACTCTACGCTGAGATCAAGCCTTATGTCGCCGCACTGGTTGATGAAGCCTGACACGGAGTTGCGCGAGGCGTAGCGTCCGGGGCCGAGTGTGCGCACTCCCCAGCCGCGCACTCCGTTGGCGCCTCCGGCATAGAATCTTTTTTCAAACGGCAACATCGACGAATTGCCGTATGGCACCCCGATGCCGGCTCCGGCATGGAAGGCGAGGGTGGAGCGATTGTCGAAGTTGTGGGCGCGCATGTAGTCCGCTTCGCCTTTGACGTATTGTGCGTATTGTATGCCGAAGATCTTGTAGGCTCCGTCGTGGCGGTGCTGGCCGATGGCGTTGGATATGCCGTAGAGCAGGTTGCCTGCCGATTCCACCGAGGTGCGCAGAGTGAAGATGTTGCGTTGAAACCGGCGGTTACGTCCGTCGGGCAGGGCGGTGAGCGTGGCGTTGGCCTTGTTGGTCTTGAAATAGGAGAATCCGAGGCGCATTATGAAGTGATCTTCATAGCTATATCGCAGCAGGAGATTCGACGGAGCTATCTCGTCGAGGAAGTTGATGGTGGAGTTGGGCAGATATACGTAGCTCACGTCAAGAATGTCGAGCACCTTGCGCGTCTTGTTGTTTCGGCTGTTCCACTTGTATTTCCAGCCGGCTCCGGCTATTATGCGGGTGTATTCCGGGCGTTCCTGGAAGTTGAAGTTGAGGGCGTATTCGGTCGATGCGAGTACTTTTCTGCGGTAGGAGCGGCTCACGAACGGTGCGCGGAACTGGGGTAGGGTGAGCGATACTTCGGCTCCGGCCTCGGTATAGTGATTGTTGATCAGTCCTTCGAGGTTGCCCGACAGACTTTCATAGCTTCCGCGGGCTTTGACTGTGAGCTGCTCTGATGAGTGGAATAGATTGCGGTGGCGGTAGGTGACGCCTACGCCGCAGCCGAGGTCGCCCTCCGAGTTGGTGCCTTCGAGTTCCAGCGTGATGCCCTGAATGGAGTTGCGTGTGAGCCTGATGATTGCATCGAGCCATATGGCACCGCTGTCATCGTTGACTGCAGCGGGTTGCATGGTGATGGTGGCCGAGCGCACCATGCCGATGCGGGCCAGAGCCTCATAGGTGCGGTTGACGGCCTGGAGTGAGTAGACCTTGCCCGGCTCTATATAATTATTGTCCCAGAGCAACGACGGTTTGAGGGAGGGGTGTGAGTCGTGTGCATCGTAGGCCACGAGTATGTTTTTATAGCTGATGGTGTCGAGCTTTACAGACTCGGCCGCTCCCGGTTCGTAGTCCGGCTCGAAAATCACGCGGGCCACCTTATATATAGGGTGACGGTCGGCATTCTCCGGATTGTGTACGGTCATGGTCAGGTCAACCATGCGGTCATCGGCCGTGGTATCGGCCGTAAAGGTGATATAGTCCTTCACAAATGAGTAATATCCGCGGTCGCGGAGCAGTCCGGTCAGTCGGGTGCGCTCGGCGTCGAGCCGGTTGCGGTCGAGCCTGTCGCCCCGGTTTAGGGTGAAGTTGCCGGCATCGGCCGAGATGATGCTGTCGACCGTAGGGTCAATACAGTCATAGGCGATCGTCTTCACCTTGTGGGGCAGTCCGGGGCTGACGTGATAGGTCACATCAACCTTCTTGCGGTGTCGGCTCACGGTGTCGACGGTCACCAGCGGATTCATGTAGCCGCGGTTGATGAGCGCGAGCCGCAGCTGGCGTGCGCTTTGCGCTGTGGCCGAGTTGCTGAAGATGACCGGCGGACGTCCCAGCCGGCGTAGCCATCGGTTATACCATCGTGTGGTGTCGCTGCCCGATAGGTTGTAGGTGCCGAGCTGCAGATTCCAGAAGCCGAGGGCTTTGTGGTTCGGGCGCTGTCTGAGATAGTTGGTGAGGTCCGATGGATGTATCTCGTCGCCCGAGCGGGAGTCATTGGTCACTTCGATGCGTGAATGGTCAAGCAGGAATTCACCGTCAGGCACATGGCGGGTCGAGCCACACCCGCATAGGGTGGCCGCAAGCGCTGATGCGCCGACTAAAAAGAGTTTGCGGATACTGACCATTGAAAATCGTCTGTCGGGTGCAAAGGTAGCAAAAATAAATGTAAAATCGGCTGAAAGGTTGCATAGCCGAGAAGTTTTGGTTAATTTTGCGGTGTAAAACCTGATAAATTTTACCAAAAATCACATATATCACAAATGGACAACAACATGATAACCCGTGCCGCCGACAATATCCGCGTGCTCATCGCGGCAATGGTGGAAAAGGCCCAGTCCGGTCATCCCGGCGGAGCCATGGGCGGTGCGGATTTTGTCAGCGCACTGTATGGTAACTGTCTGGTCTATGACCCCGCAGATCCGAATTGGATAGCCCGTGACCGATTCTTTATGGATCCCGGTCATATGTCGCCGATGCTCTATGGCGTGTTGGCTCTCTGCGGCCGCTACACCATGGACGAGATCAAGGAGTTCCGCCAGTGGGGCAGCGTCACTCCGGGCCATCCCGAACTTGACGTGACCCGTGGCGTGGAAAACAGTTCCGGTCCTCTCGGCCAGGGCCACGTCATGGCCGTGGGTTGCGCCATAGCCGAGCGCGTGCTTGTGGCTCAGTTTGGCGAAGTTGTTGCCCACAAGACATATGCGTATATATCCGACGGCGGCATCCAGGAAGAGATTTCGCAGGGTGCAGGCCGCATTGCCGGTCATCTGGGACTGCATAACCTCATTATGTTCTATGACGCCAATGACGTGCAGCTCTCGACCCGCGTCGATGAGGTGACAGGTGAAGATACCGCCGCAAAATATCGCGCATGGAACTGGAACGTGCTTGAAATCGACGGCAATGATCCCGCACAGATCATGTCGGCCCTGACTCTGGCTCAGGCCGAGCAGAAGCGTCCGACACTGATCATCGGCCACACCATCATGGCCAAAGGAGTGGTCAAGGCCGACGGATCGTCGCTCGAAGGCGCAGTGAGCACCCACGGCCAGCCGCTGAGCAAGGCCGGTGCCGATGTGGCTGCCACGATCAAGGGCCTTGGAGGTGATGCCGAAAATCCGTTTGTGATCTGGTCGGAGGTGGCTGACGCATTTGCCCGTCGCCGCGAGGAGCTGACCGCTATTGTGGCCGCACGCCATGCCGCCGAAAAGGCCTGGGCTGCCGCCAATCCCGAACTCGCCACCCGTCTGGCCGACTATATCTCAGGCAAGATACCCGCCATCGACTGGCATAATGTGGAACTCAAGGCCAACATGGCCAGCCGTAACGCTTCGGCCACCGTGCTCGGCATTCTGGCCGAGAAGTGCGGAAACATGATCGTAAGTTCCGCCGATCTGGCTAATTCAGACAAGACCGACGGATTCCTGAAGAAGACCCGCACCATCACTGCATCGGACTTCGGCGGACGTTTCCTCCAGAGCGGTGTGGCTGAACTTACCATGGCTTCAATCATGAACGGCATAGCCCTTCATGGAGGCATGATCGGTGCATGTGGCACATTCTTCGTATTCTCCGACTATATCAAGCCTGCACTGCGCATGAGCGCACTGATGGGTCTGCCCGTGAAATATGTATTCAGCCACGACGCTTTCCGTGTGGGTGAAGACGGTCCCACTCACGAACCCGTGGAGCATGAAGCCGCCATGCGTCTGCTTGAGCAGATGGACAATCTTAAAGGCCGCATGAGCACTCTGGTGGTGCGCCCGGCTGATGGCCCCGAAACCGTGGCCTGTTGGAAGATGGCGATGGAAAACGTTGACACTCCCACCGTGCTGATCCTATCCCGTCAAGATCTGACCGACATACCCGCCAGCACTGACTGCGGTCGTCTGGGCGAATGTATGCAGGCAGAGCGGGGCGGCTATCTGGTGGTCAAGCCTGAAGGCGAAGCTGATGTGACTCTGGTGGCCAATGGCTCGGAAGTGTCGCTGCTGGTGAGCGTTGCCGCAGCTTTAGAGTCGAAGGGCATAAAGGCCGCTGTGGCTTCCGTGCCATCAATCGGCCTGTTTATGCATCAGGATGCCGACTATCGTCGCTCGGTGCTCGGTCAGGACTCTACACCCCGCTTCGGCCTCACAGCCGGACTCCCCGTGTGCCTCTATCCGCTCATGACCGGGGCCGCCCGTTGGGAGGTCTACGGACTCGAACGCTTTGGCGCATCGGCTCCATTCAAGGTGCTGGACCAGAAGTTTGGCTACACTACCGAAAACATCACCGATCGTGTGATCGCGTTTCTCGGCAAGTAACGCGCGTCGACGACATGAATAGACAATAAAAACGCGAGGAGTGACTTCATGGTGTGAAGCCGCTCCTCGTTTGTTTTCCTGATTATGAAAAAGGCGTTGAAGGTTATGACCATAGCAGTGGCTGCGATGTCTGCAGCTGTTGCCACGGTCACCGTAGTGGCCAATCTGGCGGTGGATCGTCATGCCCGGACGCTGACATATCAGGCTGTGGCTGACGTGCCTCACCGCCATGTCGGGCTGTTGCTCGGCACTTCGCCGCGCGTGCGTTCCGGCAGGCCCAATCCTTATTTTGTCAACCGCATAGCTACGGCATCGGCCCTTTATCATGCCGGTAAGGTGGACTTTCTGCTGGTGAGCGGCGACAACCGCACGATATATTATAATGAGCCGATAGCCATGCGCGATTCGCTGATGGCCCGCGGTGTGCCGGCCGACCGCATAGTGCTGGACTATGCCGGATTCCGCACCCTTGACTCAGTGGTCAGGGCGCATAAGGTGTTTGGGTGCGATTCGCTGACGATCATAACCAATGCAGGACACGCTCCACGTGCACTCTATATAGCCGGGGCACATGGCATCAATGCCGTGGCCATGGTGGCTCCGGATAGTGCCGACTTTCTGACTCAGATGCGCTTCACCGTGCGCGAATGGCTTGCCTGTGACAAGATGATGATTGACCTCTTTACCGGCAAGCAGCCTCACTTTCTTGGTGAGCCGTTGCCGATTTTATAGATGTAGCGGGCGAGTCCGAAGATGTATCGCCTGAAACCGGGGCGATAAGCCACAACGTGGTCAAACCAGGCGATGTGGGGATTGACCAGACGCACCATGAATCCGACATAAAACATTGCGAAAAGTGTGCCCGGACCGACCACGTTCCAGAGCCATGTGCCGAAGAAGCAGTAGCCGGAAATCACGGCAAGCACCACGAGCGTGGTGTCGACGATTATCTTGACTTTAGGAAAGGGCATGCCTGACACACGGCTGATGGCTACCTGAATGCCCTCGCCGGGCATTGTGACCGATCCGCAGCGTATCTCAAAGGCTATGGCCACAGCCAGAATGGTGCAGCCGGCTCCTTGTGCTATGATCTGGTTGACAATGCTATTGTAGGTGAAAAGTGAGGTCACGGCCATGTTGATATCGAGCATCATGCCGAAAATGAAGCCGACGATAAGCTGCAGGAGCTGAATTTTTTCAAATCTGCGCCGCAGCACCAGAATCTGGGCTGTAACGAGTATGATATTCATGATGTTAGTGTAGCCTCCGATGGTCAGTGGCGGCGCGAGAGCAGCCTCGCCGGCTATGGAGAAGACCATCGGGATAGCTGATATCACGCCGCTACCAAGGTTTGACCTGACGCACAGAGCCACGCCTAAAGTCATGAAATACAGTGATATGATCAGCAGAGTGTGTTGCCACAAGAACTCGATTACCCGGTCCTTGACCGATAGACTTACCTGGTTTTGCATATACAAAATTACACATAAATTACGACATATGTGTAAAAAAACAGGGGAGGGTGGGAAAATTATCCCTTTTTGGTGGGTTTGCCGGTTGTAACTTTGCAGCCGTTATGATTAAACTTGATAAGAAATTTTTCCAGAGAGTGGAAGTGCGCGCTATCCGCGCCGAGTTCGGAGCTGCCGGGGTGATGACCATCGTGGAGCTGATGTGTGAAATGTTTGAGTCGCCTCATGGCTACTGGTTGCCGTGGCGGCGCGAGCATCGCATGGCCTTTGCCGGCGATCATGGCCTGAGTCTTGAAGACCTTGACTTCATCGTGAGGCGCATGTGTGAGTATGGTATGGTCGATAAGGATCATTTGAATAACTGCGATGTGTTGACCTCGGCTTATCTGCAGCGTGAGTTTATCAGGCAGTGTGGGGCATCACGCGCCAGCCGCCTGTATTGGGACCGCTTCTGTATGCTCTCGGCCGATGAACTGGTGGAGTTAGGGGTGGTGCCTGCGTGTGACGATCCGTGGCAGGAGATCCCGGAGGGTGAGCCGCTGGAGATCAGCGGGCTGAGCGAGAGCTTGTCGGCACTCTACCGTAAAGTGCGTGTCAGGACGGCCGACCGGAGCGTGGCTGTGTTCCGGCGAATAAAAGTGACTGGGAAAGGCCGCGGGCGAGGAGGTAGCTGAGGAAGGCTATCCAGAGTCCATGATTGCCGAGTGCGGGTGTGAGCGCCCATAGTAGCGCGAAGAAAATGGCCGAGGCTATGGCTATGGATATAAGCATGAGGCGTGTGCGTGTGATGCCGATGAAGATGCCGTCCCAGGTGAAGGCCATGAATCCGGCGGCGGGTATGGCCACAGCCCATAGCCGATAGTCGGCTGCTGCGGCAATTATGTCGCGGTCGGTGGTGAGCAGACCGAGAAACCACTCTCCGCCGACGAAGTAGATGACGGTGAAGGCGGTGGCCACGATGGCACCGAATCGGAGCAGACGCCTGACGGTGGCGCGTAGAGCAGCGTGGTCACCGCTGCCGCAAGCTTTGCCACAGAGGGCCTCGCCAGCAAATGCGAAGCCGTCCATGCAGTAGCTGAAGAGGGTGAAGAACTGCATGAGCAGTGTGTTGACGGCAAGCATCATGGCTCCCTGTGCCGCACCTGAGCGTGTAAACCACAGAGTCACCGCAATGAGGCAGAGGGTTCGCAGGAAGATGTCGGCATTGACCGAGAAGAAGCGTCTGAATCCGCCGCCGTGCAATATGTCGCGGAGCGGTGCCGGACGAAATCCATGGCGCTTGACGGCATACCACAGTGCGGCTCCGAGTCCGAACCACTGGGCGGTGAGGGTGCCGACGGCCACTCCGGCCATCTTCATGTGAAGCCCCCACACGAGTATGAGCGACGTGGCGATATTTACCACGTTGATCAGCAACGACACCCACATGGTGGCTCTGGTGTCTTGCCGGCCGATGAACCAGCCGGTGAGAGCAAAGGAGGCGAGTGAGGCCGGCGCACCCCAGATGACGATGCGGAAGTAGAGCCATGCTTCGGCGCGGGTGGCGGCATCGGGGTCGATGCTCTGGAGCAGAAGCAGGCCCACGGGGCGGTGAAGCAGCAGAAGCAGCAGGGCAAAGGTGGCGGCCAACACGAGCGACCGGCCCAGTATGAGCGATGACTCAGCGGAGTCATGGCGCCCGACGGCCTGGGCGGTGAGTCCTGAAGTGCCTGTGCGCAGGAAGCCGAAGAGCCAGTAGAGCAGATTGAACATGGTGCCTCCCACGGCTATGGCTGCCACAAAAGCCGCGCTGCCCAGGCGGCCGACGATGGCTACGTCGACCAGGCTGAGCAGCGGGGTGGTTATGTTGGCCACGATGGCGGGTATCGCCAGGCCGAGGATCTGTCTGTTAAGCGAGCTTTTTGGCACGGCAGCTGTCCCACCAGAGGTAGCAGATGAGCAGGGCATACATGATCAGGCCGAGGGTCTGGGTGGTGCCTTCGCTCAGGGGGTTGACATATTCATAGCCGAGGAACTTGGTCAGTGCGGCAAAGACTCCGAAGAGTGCACCGCCGGCGATCAGGCCCGACGAGAGCAGGGTGCCGCGGTCACGGCGTGCGTCGGAGGTGGCTTTGTCCTTGGAGCTATTGGCCACGAACCATGCCACAGCGCCACCGACGAGCATCGGGGTGTTGAGGCTCAGAGGAATGAACATGCCCAGGCAGAATGCCAACGCGGGCACTCCGAGCCAGTTGAGCAGCAGGGCGAGCACTGCGCCGCAGAAGTAGAGTATCCAGGGAGTGTCGCCGCCCATCATCAGCGGCTCGATCACCTTGGCCATGGCGTTGGCCTGTGGAGCCACAAGAGGATTGGTGTGGGTTTCGGTCACATAGAAACCGTAGACATCGTTGAGCAGGAGGATCACGCCGCCAACGGTGGCAGCGCTCACCAGAGTGCCGAGGAATTTCCAGGTTTCCTGCTTGCGTGGGGTGGAGCCGACCCAGTAGCCGATTCTCAGGTCGGTGACGAAGCCGCCGGCCATGGAGAGCGCCGTGCAGAC
>CAZKRV010000076.1:0-9456 GCA_964555345.1 uncultured Bacteroides sp. | reverse complement strand
ATCTCTTGAGAAGAGATCTGGAATGGCTATTTACACCGGTTATAACATCAAATCGTTGTCGGGGTGCTGTAAATTTTGTAATTTTGCAGAGTAATTTGAAGAGATAAGAAGACACAATATATGAAATTTGACGAACTGGACCTGAGTTATGACGTGCTTGACGCACTTGATGCAATGAATTTTGATGAATGCACGCCAATTCAGGAACAAGCTATCCCGGTGGCCCTGCAGGGGCGCGACCTGATTGCGGTGGCTCAAACGGGTACAGGCAAAACGGCGGCTTTTCTACTCCCGGTGATCGACGAACTGGGCATGCGCGAGCCAAGCGATTCGGTGAAGTGCGTAGTGATGACGCCAACCAGAGAACTCGCCCTGCAGATAGACCGCCAGCTCGAAGGTTTCAGCTATTACCTTCCTATAAGTTGCACTGCAGTATATGGAGGCACTGATGGTGCCGGATACGCGCAACAGCAAAAAGCACTGAAAATGGGCACGGAGGTCATCGTGGCTACACCAGGGCGCCTGCTCGCCCACCTGAGCATGGGCTATGTGGACCTGAGTCATGTGGAGTTTTTCATACTCGACGAGGCCGACCGTATGCTCGACATGGGATTCTACGACGATATAATGCAGATCGCCAAACAGCTGCCAAAGGAGAGGCAGACCCTGATGTTCAGCGCCACTATGCCCCCGAAGATTCAGAAGATGGCCAAGGAGCTGCTTCATGATCCGGTGGAGGTGAAGATCGCGGTGAGCAAACCGACCGACAAGGTGGAGCAGCACGCCTATATATGTCATGACACGGAGAAGGTGGGCATACTGACCCGGCTGTTTGAGCAGATCAACGGCAAACGTGTGATAGTATTTGCATCTTCAAAGCTGAAGGTAAAGGAGCTGGCACGTGAGCTGCGCAAGATGAAACTGAAGGCGGGAGAGATGCACAGTGATCTGGAGCAGACCCACCGCGAAGTGGTGATGAACGACTTCCGCAACGGGCACATCGATATATTGGTAGCCACGGATATTGTGGCGCGGGGAATCGACATCGACGACATTTCGATGGTGGTGAACTTCGACGTGCCACACGACTGCGAGGACTACGTGCACCGCATCGGACGCACGGCGCGCGCGAACGCCGAGGGAGTGGCGGTGACGCTGGTGGGCGATCGTGACCGACGCAAGTTCCGCGCGATAGAGGACTTTCTCGGCTACAAGGTCAAGCGCATGAATGAGCCCGAGGGCGGAGAGCCAGCGGCTGAGACTGACCGCAAAGAGGAAAAGGATAAGGCTAAGCCGCGCAGCAAGAAGCGCTTCTGGCAGAACCGGAGGCGGAAGCGCAGCGGGAGCGGCGGCAAGAAAGCCGAAGCCTAAGAGATCATATTCAGAAAATCATCTTCGCTCAGAAGCGGGATGCCGAGTGAACGGGCCTTGTCAAGTTTGGCAGGGCCCATGTTTTCTCCGGCGAGCACGGCGGTGGTCTTCTTGGAGATGGAGCTGACGTTTTTGCCGCCGTGAAGTTCGATCATGGCCTTGTATTCGTCGCGGGAGTGGCGCGCGAACGTTCCTGAGATCACAATGGATTGTCCGGCGAGACGGTCGGAGCGACCCTCCTGGTCATCGTCGGTCATCTCCATCTGCAGGCCGGCTTCGCGCAGGCGCCGTAGGTTGTCGAGGTTACATTCGTCGGCAAAGTATGCGATTATGTCGTCGGCCACCATGGGGCCTACGTCTTCAATGGCCATCAGTTCGTCGCGGGTCATGGACATGAGGCGATCGATGGAGCGGACGACGCGGGCCACTTTCTTGCTCATGGCCTGCCCTACTCCCGGAATAGAGAGAGCATAGATCACGCGGTCAAACGGCACTTCGAGCGATGCCTTGCACCCTTCGATCACACGCTCGGCACTGCGGGGGCCGAAGCCCTCGAGGGAGAGGAGCTGGGCGGGGGTGAGCTGATAGAGGTCGGCAGTGTTGCGTACCAGACCGGCGGCATAGAGTTGGCTGGCGGTCTCGGCGCCGATGCCGTCGATGTCCATCATGCGGCGGCCGACAAAGTGCTCGATGCGGCCGATGATCTGCGGGGCGCAGCCGTAATGGTTCGGACAAACCCAAGCGGCCTCGCCTTCGTCGCGCACCAGTCGGGTGCCACACACGGGGCAGAACGATACGAACTGCACGGCGGGAGAGGAGGGGAGGCGCGAGGGGAGATCGACTCCGGTGATCTTGGGAATGATCTCGCCGCCCTTTTCCACATAGAGCCTGTCGTATTCGTGAATGTCGAGCGAGCGGACTATGTCGGCATTGTGGAGCGAGGCGCGCTTGACTATGGTGCCGCTCAGGAGCACCGGTTCAAGGTTGGCCACGGGAGTGACCACGCCGGTGCGGCCTACCTCGAACGACACGAAGCGGAGGCGGGTGAGGGCGCGTTCGGCGGGGAATTTATAGGCGATGGCCCAGCGGGGGGATTTGGCCGTGTAGCCGAGATTGAGCTGCTGGCGGAGCGAGTCTACCTTGAAGACCAGACCGTCAGTAGCCACCGGTAGCTCCTTGCGGGCGGAGTCCCAGTAGCTGATGAATTCGTCGACCTCGTCGATGGTGTGGAGTCTACGTAGCACCGGTGTGATCTTGAAGCCCCAGTCGGCGGCGGCGCGGAGATTGTCGAAGTGATTGGCGGCGGGGAGATCGTCGCTGAGCAGATAGTAGAAATATGCGTCGAGTCCGCGGCGGGCCACTTCGGCGGAATTCTGCATCTTGAGGGTGCCTGACGCGGCGTTGCGCGGGTTAGCGAAGAGGGGCTCGCCGTTGGCTTCGCGTTCGGCATTGAGGCGGTCGAAGGCAGTCCAGGGGAGGAGGATCTCGCCGCGGATCTCAAATGAGCGTGGCCAACCGGAGCCGCGGAGAGAGAGAGGAATGGAGCGGATGGTCTTGACGTTTTCGGTCACCACGTCGCCTATCTGTCCGTCACCCCGGGTCACGGCGCGGACCAGGCGCCCGTCTTCATAGATCAGCGAAATCGATGTGCCGTCATATTTCATCTCGCCGACGATGACCACCTCCTCGCCCGGTATGGCTTCCTTGACCGAGCGCACGAATTTGTCCACCTCGCCGATGGTATACGTATTGCCCAGCGAGAGCATGGGGCGCACGTGAGCCATCTGCTCGAAGGCGCGGTTTATGTCGCTACCTACGCGCTGGGTGGGGGAGAGACTGTCGGCCAGCTCGGGGTGCAGGCGTTCGAGCGTCTCAAGCTCATGCATCAGCATGTCAAACTCGCGGTCGGAGATCTCGGGCGAGTTCATCACGTAGTAGAGGTAGTTGTGGCGGTTGAGCAGGTCGCGCAATTCGGCCACCCTTTGTGCGTCGGCAGACATTATATTTATCAGTATCTGAATGATGAGCCTCCGATAAATTCGCGTATGAGGCTGGTGGAGGGGATATATTTTTCGTCGATCGGGAGGAAGTAGCTCAGGAACTTGCGCAGGCGGTATGCTTCGGCATATTCCGGCGCATCGTTGGGCACCCGCTTAAGTATCTCTTCGCCGCGTTCCTTGAGCACTCCGAGCTCGAAGAGGAGCGAGGAGTTGAACATGGCGTCGGCATTTTCCTGATATGGGAATATCCAGCGTTCCTCGCCGCGGCGCACGGAGGGCCATCGGCGTATGGTCTCGGCGGCGCCGACACCGCGATAGGCGTTGTCGCGGATAATGCGGCGCAGCAGGCGGTTGTCGGTTGTGGGCACCCAGTTGTGGTCATCGATGCTCAGGGTGGTGAGGGCAGAGACGAACACTTTGTACTTCATGCGTTCCTCGATCGAGGCGGTCAGTTCGGGATTCAGTCCGTGTATGCCCTCGATGAGCAGCACGGAGCGTCCGCGCAGGCTGATGCGGTTGCCGCGATATTCCCGGCGGCCCAGCTCAAAGTTGTAGTATGGCAACTCCACTTCCTCGCCGCGGAGCAGGGCGGAGAGGTCGCTGTTGAATTGCTCGAGGTCGAGGGCGTAGAGCGACTCGAAGTCATAGTCGCCATGTTCGTCGCGGGGAGTTCTGTCGCGATCCACGAAGTAGTCGTCGAGCGAGATCATCTGCGGTTCGAGCAGGTTGGTCATGAGCTGTATGGCCAGGCGCTTGGTGGTGGTGGTCTTGCCGCTCGACGATGGACCGGCCACGAGCACTATTCTGGCACCGCCTTCGTCGTAGCGGCGGGTGATCTCGTCGGCCATGCGTGCAATCTTGTTGTTGTGCATGGCCTCGGCCACGTTGATCAGCTTGGACTGAAGTCCGCGTTCCACGGCCTGATTCATCTCGCCGACGTTGCTCACTCCGACTATGCGGTTAAATGCCAGGTAGTCGGTGAATGCTGTATACATCTTTTCCTGGCGGGGCATCTCGGGCGTGTGGCCCGGGTTGGCGGGATCTTCGGCCAGGAGTATGAAACCCTCCTTGTAGGGCACGAGATCGAATGTGCCGATCATGCCGGTGGAGGGGGCGAGGCAGCCGTAGTAGCTGTCGGCCAGATCGTCGAGTCGGTAATATGTGGTGTAGAGTTCGGAGGCGGTGCGGAGCAGGAGCACCTTGTCATCAAGTCCCTGCTTCTCGAATATGCGGATCACGTCGGCGGTGAGCTTCTGCTTGCGCACGAAGGGGAGGTCGCGGCGGTGCAGTTCGGTCATCTCCTCCTTGAGTATGCGGGCGGTGTCGGCATCGGCCTTCACGTCGGAGCTGAGCCTGACGTACCAGCCGCGCGAGATCGAATGCTCGATCTGGAGTTTTGCGCCGGGGAACCGGCGCTGCAGGGCGCAGTATAGCATCATGCAGAGCGATCGCACGTAGGTGCGGGTGCCGGAGGGAGAGGAGGGGGAGAGGAATTCAACGAGCTTGGGGGAGTAGACGGGATAGGCCAGCGACTCTGTTTTGTTGTTGACGCGGGCGCAGATCGGGGTGAAGGGGAGGCGCGAGGCGAGGCGTGCGCTGACGTCGGCCAACGTTTCGCCGCCGCGTATCTCCACATATGCCTTGAGGTTCTGGCAGAATATCTTGAGGGTTTCGTTTTCGGTCATGAGGGAAGGAGATTAAGGAGTGTTGAGGGTGAGAGTTCGGCCACTGAATCATAGACATGAGGGGTCTCGGCGAGGAGGGTGGCGCGGGAGAGGGTGCCGGCGATGGCGGCGACGGTGGCTCCGGCGGCGAGTCCGGCGCGGACTCCCTGGAGGGAGTCTTCGACGACTACGCATCGGGCGGGGTCACAGCCGATGGCGCGGGCGGCGGCGAGGTAGCCTTCGGGGTCGGGCTTGCTGCGGCTCACCATGGATCCGTCAATTATAGCGGCAAACATGTTGCGGAGCGCGGGGTGCACGGTGAAGAGGCGGTGCATCTTTGCTGGATCGGAGCTTGTGTAGAGGGCGGCGGGGACGCGGGAGTCACGCAGGGCCTCGAGCAGCGGCATGGCGCCGGGGAAGAGGGGATAGTTGAGTGTGCGGTCAAATTCGTGTATGCGTCGGAGGATTTCGGCGCGGACGGCGGGGTCGGGATAGTGGTCGAGTATCTTATCGAGGTTTGTGCCCTTGATGGCGTGGGGATAGTCGGGTATGCCGGTGGGGAAGTCGAGTTCGGTCTTTTCCCAGAAGGCGGTGTAGAGTCCCTCGCTGTCGATGAGCACTCCGTCGAGGTCAAATAGTATGCCGTGATTCGGTGAGGTCATTGTTGAATGTCGGTGGGTTGCCAGATATAGAGTTTATCGGAGGGGCGCACCTTTTCGGGCACCTTTATGGCAAAGAGTTCACCTTTGCCGACGGAGTCTACCGGTCCGGCATCGGTGTCGATGCGGTCGGCGGTGATGATGAGCGCTCCGGTGGTTGGTCCGGTGATCACCACTTCGTCGCCGGCGCGGAGCGTGCCGGCTTCCATCAGGAATTCGCCGACTCCGAGTCGTGAGAAGTACTTGGTGCACTTGGCGGCATAGCGTTTTACGCGAGTGGCCGACGAGCCGTATTTGTGAGACCATTCGCCGAGTCGCTGCCCCATGTAGTAGCCGTCCCAGAATCCGCGGTTGAATATCTTGGCCAGACGGGAGTCCCATGCCGCGATCATCTCTTCGGAATATGTGCCGTCGCATATGGCCTGCAGAGCCTGTGAGTAGCAGCTCACCGCTTCGCTCACATACTCCGGGCCGCGCGCGCGTCCCTCGATTTTAAAGACTCTAACGCCGGCATCGACCATTTTGTTCAGGAAGTGTATGGTCTTGAGGTCTTTGGGGGACATGATGTATTGATTCTCCACGTCGAGTTCATCGCCGGTCTCGCGGTCGCGCACGGTGTATGACCGGCGGCATATCTGGGTGCAGGCGCCGCGGTTGGCCGAGCTGTTCATCTGGTGGAGACTGAGATAGCATTTGCCCGACACGGCCATGCAGAGCGCTCCGTGGCAGAACATTTCGATCTTGACGGGGTTGCCCGATGGTCCGGTGATGGGGCGGGAGGCAATGGCTGCGCTGATGGCCGCCACGCGGTCCATCGAGAGTTCGCGGGCCAGCACCACGGTGTCGGCCCACTGGGCGTAATATGCCACGGCTTCAGTGTTGGAGATGTTGGCCTGGGTGGATATGTGCACCTCCACGCCGCGTTGGCGTGCGTAGAGTATGGCGGCAATGTCGGTGGCAATCACGGCCGAGATTCCGGCAGAGGCTGCGGCGTCGATAATCGAGCGCATCACCTCGAGGTCTTCGTCGTAGAGTATTGTGTTGACGGTGAGATATGTCCTTACTCCGGCGGCGCGGCACTCGGCGGCTATTGGCGCGAGGTCGGCGGTGGTGAAGTTGACGGCCGCGCGGGAGCGCATGTTCAGTCCCTGTATTCCGAAGTACACGGCATCGGCCCCGGCGCTGATGGCGGCGCGGAGCGAGTCGTAGCAGCCCACCGGGGCCATTATTTCAAAGTCGCTGCGTTGCATTGTCTGTAATTATTCTGTTGAGGAGCCTGACGAGAGCGATCTGCGCTGACTGCGCACCACGTTGATGTCGCCGCTCAGTCTGTATTTCCGGCCATCGGCGCCTTTGGCCGTGATCACGTAGAAGTAGACTCCGGCGGGCACTACCTTGCCGCCGGTCTTTCCGTCCCAGCCTTGCGAGGGGTCGGAGAGGTGGGCCAGTTCCTGGCCCCACCGGTTGAAGATGTGGCAGTCAAATTCGATGATGGATTTGTAGCTCACGCGCCATTCGTCGTTGACGCCTTCGGAGCTGCCGGGAGAGAATGCGTTGGGGCACTTGAGGTCCGATTCGCCGATAAAGACTTCGTAGGTCTCGCCGAAGTTTTCGCAGGTGCCGTCGGCGTTGGCGCAGACCAGGCGCACGTAGGTCGTGCCCTGTTCGCGGAATGTGTAGGTGAAGTCGGCGTCGTTGAATCGGAGGGTGACGAGGTTGAAGTCGGCGTCGCGTGCCAGTTCCCACTGGCGGAATAGCGCAGCGTCGGTCACGGCGCTCTCGAAGCGGATTTCGCAGGGGGCCGATCCGCCGAGTTCAGCTTCGACGGTCTGTTCGTTGTCGACCTCGCGTGTCTGCTGTGTGGCGCGTGTGGTGGCTTCGACGGCAATGGGTTGGATCACTGGGGAAGTGACGCTGATCTCATCGCCCCAGGCGAGCATGAATCTGTCGCCGGCGAGGGTGAAGTCGGTGGCGCAGAGGGGTGCATCAACGTATATCGCGGATTCGGCACTTTCGAGGGTCTCGGTCTTTTCGACTTCGCGATAGGCGAAGTCATCTTCGTCAAACTCGAGTGTGCGGTATGTGAGGGAGAGGTCGCGGCTGAGTGTCTGCGGCGCTCCGTTGATGGTGTAGTAGCGTATGGGAGCGGCTCCCCTACCCTCCACGTTGAGCCATGTGGTAGAGCAGTCGCTTCCGTCGGCCGGCTCCAGCCCGGTGATTTCGGCGCGGTGGAGGGAGTAGTCGACGATCCAGTAGCAGGTCATGACGGAGCCTTCGGTGACGATATAGCCCATGTCGCCCGAGCTGAGGGTGACGGTGCCGCCGGTTGATTGCATCGGCTCGGCATAGCCTCCGCCGAGTGTGCTGAAGCGTTGCCATGTGATCGGGGCACCGGGGGTGGATGGGGTGTAGGTGGCGGTGACGCCGGCGGTGCCTGAGAGTACCACCACGGCTTCCAGTCCGGAGGAGGCAGGGGGGGCTATGGTGACGGGGGTGAGTGTGGGACCGCTGAACGAGAGGGTGCCGGCGGCGAGTCCGGTGGCGTGGACAGCAGCGGCAAGGAGTGTGGCGGTCAGTATCTTGGTGAGGGTTGGGGCCATGGGGGTACGGCGCTTATTTGCGGCACACCCAGGCATCAGGATATAGGGCGCGGAGGTCAGCTATTTCCGCGGCCTTCTCCGTGACGTCGGCTTGAGTCGTGCCGGCAGTGATGTAGACTCTGTATCGGCCGTCTTTTTCGAGCAGTCGCAGACGGCTGTCACCCCGGCGTGTCATGTATTCGTCGGCCTGGGCACGTGTGGGAAGTGAGGCCACGACCATCACGTAGCGTTCGGGGAGCTGCGGGGCCGGCTTCTGGGGAACGTCAATGACGGATCCGGGGGCCGGCATGGCCATGGCAAGTTGCAGTCCGTCGGGCACGGGGAGCGGGTCGATGCGTTCTTGTTGCTGCACCGGGGGTGTGAATGGAATGGAAAGAGAGGCGGTATGTGCCGTGGCTACGTCGATGGGAGTGGAGAGTGTGAAGCCGAGTCCGAGGAGTATGGCGGCAGATGCGGCCACTGCGAGGAGGCGTTTGCGGAATGGCACTCTGACGACAGCCACGGTGCGTTCGTTTGAGCGGTGTTCGATTTCGAGGCTCACCACGGGGGCGGGCACGAAGCGTCGGAGTTGCAGTTCGGGCAGGAGTATGGCGGGTGCCGCGGGTTCAAAGGCGATGATGCCCTGGCCTCGACGGGTGAGTGTGCCGAGGCGTCCGATGGTCACGGAGCCTTCGAGTGTGAGGCGTCGAGATAGTTCGGCGGTCATGTCGGCAACGGCGGCGGCAGCCTGTTCGTATGATGTGCGTCGGCGGCGTGCCACGGACCATGTGAGGAGTCCGTCGTCGGAGGTGATGGCGCCGTTGAATGTGATTTCGCGTCGGGGCGGTAGCATGCGGGAGTTTTCACAGTCGAGCACAGCGCCGTGGTTTACAGCGACAAAGGCACCGATACCGGCGAGCACGACGCAATCGTGTCCGCGGAGCAGGTATGCAATATGTGAAAACAGTTCGGTCATATATCACCGCAAAGATACGGAAAAAATCGGATAATGCAAAAAAAGAAAAGGGGGCGAATGGGACGGGCCGGGAGGGGGACGCGCATGGAGGCGAATGGGACGGGCCGGGAGTCCGCGTACCTCCGGCACGCGATGGGGTTATCGAAATCCGTCATCCGGGCATGCCTGCGGCATACCCGGCTATGCGAGAGTCGGCGTCCCGTCGGG
>CAZKRV010000075.1:0-9678 GCA_964555345.1 uncultured Bacteroides sp. | reverse complement strand
GTCAGGATCTCATAGTCGCTGGCGCGGCCTTCGCGTTTGAGGAAGCCGCCGGGAAAGCGTCCGTTACTCGAGAATTTTTCTTTGTATTCAACGGTGAGGGGCATAAAGTCCACTCCCTCGCCGGCTTCCTTGGCCGAAACGACAGTGGCCAGGAGCATGGTGTTACCCATGCGCAGTTCAACGGCTCCATCGGCCTGCTTGGCAAGTTTGCCGGTCTCGAGAGTGATCTCGCGGCCATCGGGCAGGGTGATGGTTTTCTTAATGGGGTTCAACATGTAGAATGTGAGATATAAATGATTTTCTTTATTACTCTAAAATTCATGCAAAGTTACGCACTTTCCCGCTTATTTCCAAAAAAATGCACCGATCACGCCAAAAAACGGAGATCGCGGTGAAATAATATGAAAAAAGCGTTATCTTTGCATCGCGGACCGTATCGCAGAAGCCCGGTCATGGGCATAGCGGGAGGGTCAGCAATAGATAGGTGGGCCGCATGGTCTGCCGGACATAATGAAGAGCGTTTACTTGCGCTTTTTCTTGACGATCAGAAATCTGGAAAATTTCAATTGCAGTCAGGAAACAGCAACAGTAGATGCCTATGTGGATATGTATATATTCATCTGGCCATCAGTGTGCAGACACTGGCGGTCAGTGTGTATGTGCCATATTCTGCGTGAGGCTTCTGCGTTGTTGCTCGTTCTACTGCAATGGGCATTCCAGAGCCTCTGATCGTGGAACGGGCAACAAGTATGACCCTCGCGCTTTTTCTTTCTTAAACGCCTAACTGCCAACGTGTGGGTCCTGCGGCACAGAATCTATATGGTCCAACCGAAAGTTTCAAAACCGAGGCTGAATTACATCGACAATCTGCGTGTACTTGCCTGCTTTCTCGTACTGCTCACACACTCCACCATGCCCGCTGCAGATCCCGAAAGGGAAGGTGTATGGATGTTTGGGATATCGTTTATCGGCAGTCCTTCGTCGGAATTGTTTCTTGCCTTGTCTGGCACCGTGCTTCTGCCTGTCAGGGCCGGAATCAGGCAGTTTTATAAAAGGCGATTCGTGAAGCTGTTGCCCCCGCTGCTGATCTGGTCCATACTAGGCATTGTATTATACACAGTAATGCAAAAACTGTCATGGCATGATGCCTGGAATACAATAGTCCGTATTCCTCTGCAGCCGGCAATAGGTGTATATTGGTTCGTATATGCAATGGCCGGGCTTTATCTGCTTGCTCCGTTTATCTCGCCATGGCTTAATCAGTCATCTAAAAGGCAGATAGAGTTGTTTCTGGGGCTTTGGTTGATCAATATGACGTTTCCGTGGATTCTGTATTTTATGCCGGATCTTACATCTTCGTTTAATGTCAACGGGAACTATTACTGGTCTTTATGCTATTTCGGTGGTTTTCTCGGATATTGGATATTAGGTCTGTATTTGAAGAAATATCCTGTCAAAATAGGGTTTAACTTCAGGTGGGTGATTCTGCTTTCAGGCACGGTTGCTTATCCAATAGCCATCTACTGGATCAAATCAAGAGGTGGTGATGTGGAGGTATTGGTTGATAATCTGCAGATCGGCAGTGCGTTTCTTGTAGCGTTTCTCTATACGATAATGCAGAATATAAAGATGCGATCCGGTCTGCAGAGGGCCGTTTCTCATATCGCTAAATATTCGTTCGGGATATACTTGACCCATATTTATATAGCAAGGGAGCTATATTGGGGCATATTCAGTGGCAGTACACTGCACATTTTCCCGCGCACATTTATGATCGCATTGCTGACGTTGCTCACAGGATATCTTCTTACCTATCTCCTCTCGCTTATTCCTAAAGGACGCTACATTACCGGCGCATAATTAGGGAAAGGATAATGAAGCGCCCCGCGCGGAGAGAGACCGTGCGGGGCGCTATGTGTCTGTGGAGGGTGAGGGGAATCAGGCAAGGGCAGCGGTATAGCCGAGGGAGCTGACTGTGGCGATGATCTCATCGGGAGCGGCTGTGCCTTCTACGGTGGCTGATCCCGTCTGGAGGTCGACTGTGACGGCGGTGACTCCGGGCATGGAGGTCAGGGCTTTTTCTACGTTGGCGCGGCAATGATTGCACATCATGCCGGTGATCTTAAATGTCTGCATATGGTTAGTTGGTTTAGAGTTGTGATTCTCGTGATTATGATTGTGGCCGCCGTGGCGCACGAAGAGTCCGGCGGCAAGCAGTGCGCAGAGCATCACACCCGACGTGAGTTCAAGCCAGGGGGTGTCGGGGGCCGACATGGCGCAATGAGCGCATGAGCCTGGGGCGGAAACTATGGCAAACCATGATGCCGGCATGAGGTAGTCTATGGCAAGTCCGAAGGCTATGGCTCCGACTATGATCGAGCCGACATAGATGGCTGTGGTGCGTCGGCCGAGCACTTTATAGACCATCAGTATCGAGGCTATGTTTGTGGCAGGACCGGCCATGAGTAGCACCAGTGCGGCACCAGGTGACAGCCCTTTGAGCACCAAGGCCATGGCGATGGGTATGGAGCCGGTGGCGCAGAGATACATCGGCACGGATATGAGTAGCACAAGCAGCATACCAACCAAGGGCATTGATGCGAAGCGAGCGAAGAAATCATTGGGTACGGCCATGGTGATCACCGTGGCAATGACCAGGCCGAGCAGCAGCCAGCGGCCGAGATCCTGAAGCATATCGCCGAAGCCATAACGCAGAGCCGAGAGGCACTTGCGTACAAACGACAGGCGCTCCTCGCTGCCGGCAGTCTCATGGGCGGCGGTTTGAGTGGCCTGATGCTTTTCGTTGCGGTCATTGGCCGCTATGCCGCCGAATATGGCGGTGACCAGTGCGGCAACAGGCCTGACTATGGCGAATGGCAGTCCCATCATGGAGTAGGTGGCGGCTATGGAGTCAACGCCGGTCTGCGGCGTGGCAATCAGGAATGACACGGTGGCACCCTTCGACGCTCCCTCGCGCCGCAGCGCCATTGCCGTGGGTATTACTCCGCATGAGCATAGCGGTAGCGGCACCCCGAAGAGTGCGGCTTTGGTCACCGAGCCGAGGCCCGGACGGCCGAGGTGGCGGTTGTAGAATGATCTCGGAATGAATGCGTGAAGCACTCCCGCAAACAGAAATCCGAGCAGGAGGTAGGGGGCCATCTCGCAGAGCATGCCCCAGAAGGTGCTGAAAAAGTCGGATATCATTGTAATCATGTTGCAAAATTAAGCAGAAACCGCTGCAACCGGGTTGCGATTTGCGATTTACGGTCGATTTGGATAAATTTAACTAACGGTATGAAGTTTTTTTCGTAACTTTGTGCCGTTAACTCATTATATAATAACGCGCGTGAAACTTCATAAATTGTTCATAGGCGGCGCTCTTGCCGCTGCTGCCCTTGTGTCGGCCAATGCCGCTACCGACAATGTGGCCGAAGAGGTGGTGTGGATGATCGGTGACCAGCCTATCTGGAAATCAGAGGTGGAGGAAGCCTATAAAGATGCCTTGCAGAACCGTCAGCGCTTTGACGGCGATCCCTATTGTATCATTCCGGAAAACATGGCCATCGAGCGTTTGTTTCTTCATCAGGCTGACCTCGACACCGTGGAGGTGCAGCCCGGCATGATCGCCTCGGAGGTCGATTCACGCATCAGCGAGTGGATCATTCAGGCCGGTTCGCGCCAGAAACTCGAAGAATATTTCCACAAACCGCTGCCGGAGATCCGTCAGTGGGTTACCACACAGATTGGCAATAACTATCGCGTGAGCGAGGTGCAGAAGAGTCTGACCAAAGATGTGAAGGCTACTCCTGCCGCCGTGCGCCGCTACTTCAATTCGCTCGGTGCCGACAGCATACCGATGGTGCCGATGAAGGTCGAGGTGCAGATACTCACGCTCAAGCCCAACATACCCCGTCAAGACATCGATGACGTGAAGGACCGTCTGCGTGACTATGCCGAGCGCGTCAACTCCGGGCAGTCGGAATTCTCGACTCTGGCAGTGCTTTACAGTGAGGACAACGGCAGCGCCCGCTATGGCGGTGAAATCGGGTTCAAAATGCGCTCGGAACTTGATCCGGGCTATGCCGCCGCAGCTTTCAATCTCAGTGATCCCAAAAGGGTATCGGCCGTGGTTGAGAGCCAGTATGGTTATCATATTATCCAGCTTATCGAGAAGCGCGGTGACCGCATCAACACCCGCCACATACTGCTTCGCGCCAAGCCAACCGTCGAGGCGATAAATGCCGCAGTGGGCCGTCTTGACTCGATCCGCACCGACATGACTACCGGACTCTTTACCTTCGAAGAGGCCGTGCCTCTGCTTTCGGCTGACAAGGACACACGCCGTAACCGCGGCACCATGGTCAACAACCAGGAGGGTAACTACACTTCGTTTTTCGAGATGCGTCAGCTTCCGCAGGAAGTGGCCAAGGCCGTCAGCTCACTGCAGCCGGGCGAGATCTCCCGTCCGTTTGTGATGGAAGATGCCACCGGTGCCGACGTAGTGGCCATAGTCAAGCTGACGAGTCGTGTAGATGCTCACCGTGCCAACCTTGCCGACGACTTCGAGCAGATCAAGGATATGTATGAAAACTCGGAGCGCGAACGCATCATCAAGGAGTGGATCGACAAGAAGATAGCCGACACCTACGTGCGCATCGAAGATGGCTGGAACAACTGTGACTTCCGTCACAACTGGCTGAAACGCAATGCCACGAAGAAGTAAACGCAATTCATTGCACCGACTTCCGCCTCTGATTCTCGCTGCTTTGGCCGCGATAGCTGTGGCGCAGCAGCCTTCGGGCCGCGGGTTGCCGCCCGACCCTGATGCCGGACGGCCCATAGTCCCTACCGTGCCCGATGCTGACCGCTATGCTCCGGGCCGCATATTCTTGGAACAGGCTGACTCGCTTCTGTCCAATCCCATGGTGGCCAATGGTCAGATATTGATCGGCAATGTGGTGTTTCGCCGCGGCGACATGATGATGTATTGTGACAGTGCCTGCTTCTATACCACTGCCGTGGCTGACTCGATGGAGGCCTTCGGCAACGTGCACATGGAGCAGGGCGACACATTGTTTCTCTATGGCGAGCGACTGGAGTATTCCGGTTCGCGCGAGCTTGCCACCATCTATGCCGGCGAAGAGGATCCCGCGAGCACCGTCAGGCTGATCAACCGTGACGTGACACTGACCACCACGGTGCTCAATTATGATATGGGGCTTCAGCTCGGATATTATGAGGAGGGAGGCACTCTCACCGATCCGCGCAACACTCTGTCTTCAGTCGAAGGCGAATACTCTCCGGCCACGAAAGATGCCAGTTTCTACCGTCATGTGGTGCTCGACGGAGTGTCAGATGCGGGTGACACCATGCACCTCTATACCGATACCTTGACCTACAACACTGATTCGCGGCGTGCCACCCTCACCTGCCCGTCGCGCATCGTGACCGCCGATGGCGTGATTTTGACGTCCGACGGCATTTTTGACACCAACACTTCTGAAGCGTGGCTCTATGACCGCTCAGAGGTGCATACCGACCGTGGCACCATACTGGTAGGCGATACCCTCTATTATGACCATGAACGCGGGTTTGGCGAGGCTTTCGGCAACATGACAATAACCGACTCGGTGCGTCAGGTCAGGCTGGAAGGCGACTATGGCTTTTACAATGAACTTACCGACAGTGCCTTCGTGACGGGACGTGCCCGCGCGCTCGAATATTCCAAACCGGACACTCTGTATCTGCATGCGTCGGCCATACGCGCCTTTACGCTGCTGCCCGATTCAGTTGCATCAAGGGTTGACACCACTCACCTGATGATAGCTCACCCGGGTGTGCGTTTCTATCGGCGCGACCTGCAGGGAGTGTGTGACTCCATGACCTTTGTCGAGGCCGATTCAACCATGCGCATGAATGTGCACCCGATCGTGTGGAGCGACAATCGCCAGATCTTCGGCAATGTGATTCATGTGTATATGAACGACTCGACCGTTGATCATGCTCATCTGCCTGACTTCGGTTTCATGGCCGAGCAGATAGAGGATGACTACTTCAATCAGCTTAGTGGCAAGGAGATGATCGCGCAGATGGACTCCACAGGATCGCTGCGTAGCCTTGAAGTGAAGGGTACCGTGCAGGGAATAATGCTGCCGATGGAAAACGACTCCACATATAATAAGGTGGCCAACGTGCAAAGTTCGTTTCTCACGGCCATGTTCAGTGGCAACAGGCTTGAGCGTGCCCATATGTGGAATCAGACCTCAGGCACTGTCACTCCGCTATATCTGGCCAAACGGTCGCTGATGCGCCTGCCTAAATTCGCATGGTATGACGCGATGCGTCCGCTCTCTCCCGACTCCATATTTATATATCCGCCCGAGTGGCAACAACTCCTTCAGTCCGACAATGAACAAGACAGAAAGAACTGACAGCAGATATCGCGATCTGTCGGTGACCAATTTCGGCACCGTCCGCACCCATCACTATGATCTGGCCATACTCCCCTGGGGAGCGACCGAGCCTCACAATTATCACCTGCCATATCTGACCGACGCCATACTCTCGCAGGCCATGGCCATCGAGGGGGCGCGTGAAGCTTCAGAGCGCTATGGTGTGGAGGCGATGGTGCTTCCTCCGGTGATGATGGGTGCGCAGAATCCGGGTCAGCGCGATCTCCCTTTCTGCATACATTACCGTTATGAAACCCAGAAAGCTATCCTGACCGACATCGTTGACTCGCTGGCCAATCAGGGCATAACCCGACTGCTGATCATCAATGGCCATGGCGGCAACTCCTTCAAGCCGATGATCCGTGATCTGGCCGTTGACCGCCCTGATTTCTTGATTGCAGTGAGCGAATGGTTTACCGTGCTCCCGGCCAAGGAGTATTTCGATAATCCTGGTGATCATGCCGACGAACTTGAGACGTCAGTGATGATGCATTTCCGTCCGGAGCTCGTGGACCTGAGCATGGCCGGTCCCGGCAAGGCACGTCCGTGGGCCTCGGAAGCTCTGCGTGCCAAGACGGCCTGGATTCCGCGCAATTGGCTTAAGGTTACCGACGACACCGGTATCGGTGATCCTTCGTCTGCTACTGCCGAGAAGGGTGCCCGCTATGCGGCTGACTGTGCCGTGCGTTATGCCGAATTGCTTCGCGACATGGCTCACGACCATATTTACTAAACCAATTTTTACATCGATTGAAAAACACTCTGATCTTATTTGTTACAGTGCTGTCGTGTCTGCTGGCAGCATGCGATGACGTTCCGTACGTAAACTCATTGGTGATCAACGGCGACACCATCAGCTTCCACACCGACACACTGGCCGCAGCCGGATGCTCCGGCACTCTGCCGATCGTGGTCATACATACGGAATACAATTCTCCGATCACAGACAAGGAGACTCTGATTCCGGCCGGACTATATATCATCATACCTGATAGTTTAGCTGAGGAGCCTATCGGATCATTTTCACAAATGGTGCCGCTGACCATACGCGGCCGTGGCAATGCATCATGGTTGCAGGAGAAGAAGCCATATAAGATCAAGTTCGAGCGCTCTCAGTCCATACTCGAAATGCCGGCCAACAAGCACTTTGCACTGCTTAACGGTCACGGCTATTCGGCCTGGATGGGGCTGATGATGGGCATGGAGACCGGACGTGCGGCCAACATGCCGTGGGTGCCCCGCATCAAGCCGGTCGATCTTGTGGTCAACGGTCGCTATGAAGGTATGTATTTTCTCGCTGAGACCGTGAGAATCAGTCCCGACCGTGTCAATATTTACCGTCAGCCCGACAATTGTTCGGACTCTAAACTCATGTCGGCCGGTTGGCTTGTGGAGATAGACAATTATCCCGACGAGGATCAGGTGGAGATTAAGGAACGCGGCACTCTGATGTTGCGCGCCACTTCTCACTCGCCTGAAAACCTGTCAGCCATGCAGCGTGACTGGCTTGCACGCGAGATGGCAACGCTTAACCGTGCCATATACAGCCGCGATCCGTCAGGACATGCATGGTCATCATTGATCGATGCCCACTCCGTGGCACAATATTTCGTGGTGCGCGAACTGATGCACGACACAGATGCCTATAACGGTAGCTTCTATCTCAATAAGAATCTCGGTGATGACAAATGGCAGTTCGGCCCACTCTGGGATATAGGCACCAGCGGAGCCATGGATAACTGGGTCATGTATAACCATCCCGATGCGGCCAATGTCCATTGGATTGAGGCTCTGTTTTATACGGAAATATTCCAGACAGAGTTCCGTAATGAGTGGGCACGGCTGAAGGAGAAATTGCCTGAGATCTATGCCTACGGCCGCAAACTGGCCGACGTTTATGCAGCAGCAGATTCCGTCAATGCCGTGCGTTGGCCGTCAATGTCGGACAACACGCTCGGTAAGTACGAATATGTCCACGCCTGCATGCGCAGTAACGAGGAATGGATTGACCGCTGGCTTGTGGATAATCCTGATATTTCCGCCGTGGTCCGCAGGAAGCAAGATTAGTCTCCGGTGGCAACGAGCACTTTACCGTCTTTTACATAGAGTTGACCAGCCTCCGGACGCGCTATCTCACGACCTGTCAGGTCATACATCTTGCCTGATTTTATTGCTTTTGCCGGTTCGGATTCAGGTTCCGATATTCCATCAGGTTCCAGGCCTGCGATGAAAAAGTCGTTATGCATGATCAGTCCAAGTTCCGGACTGTAGCATGAAATCAGCACGAACTCACCTCCGTCAGTATACTCTAACGTGGGATACATGAAATAGTTACCCTGCGATCCGACTCCTTCGATCCATCGTCCTTGTGATGTTTTCAGGCGTCGCAGGTCAGTAATGGCGTGTTTGGGGCGTATATATTCTTCATCATATATCTTTACCGATGCCTTCTCCGTGCTGCCGTCATATGCAGGGTAGGTATATTCAATGCTTTCTCCTTCGTGACCGTTGAAATCAAAGAGTATATGCATATCTTCTTCGGACTTAACCGGGCCATGATTTATATAGTATTGAGGTACCATATATACCCTGCGGTCAGCTTCATAGAGATATATCTTACCTTTCAATTGTCCTGAGTTCAGGTCGTCATATATTTCTACTGTCTTGCAGTCGAAGCCATCGATGTTTATATCTTCCTTGACAGTATATCGATTGAGACTGCTGAAAATTTTACCTTCATGCTGTACGTAAAACCACGCAACGCGGGCGTAGCACCATGTCTTACCCGGGGTAAGAAAAGGCTTGTAGTCACTTTCTTCAGCTTTGCACCACGACGTCATAACTGCACCTAATATCAGCGCAACAAAAAGTCTTTTCATTTTCATGTGATTTTAGTTTTAGGTATTATTTGTTTACTTGAATTTTTGCAAGACCGTGAGCCAGCTTTTCATATGACACCATTATCCCAAATTCAGTTCCGATGTTTGGTGCTTTAATTGGTCTATGGTTGCAAAATTAGCAAAAAATATTTGTATGGCAAAAAAATGAGAGGTTGCCTCCTGTGCGGGGCAACCTCTCGGCTATCAGTCAGTATAGCAGTGCTATGTATTAGCAGCAGGGACGCTTGGTCTTCTTGCCGTAGCCGTAAGCGGCGGCAGCGCCGAGTTCCTGCTCGATGCGGAGCAGCTGGTTGTACTTGGCCATGCGGTCGGAGCGGCTTGCGGAA
>CAZKRV010000074.1:0-9745 GCA_964555345.1 uncultured Bacteroides sp. | reverse complement strand
ACACCATCCTTATAATGACGTCGAACATAGGCACCCGCCAGCTCAAGGACTTCGGTTCAGGCGTAGGCTTCACCACTGCGGAGGTTGATAACAACTATGCCCACGGCGTGCTCAACAAGGCTCTCCACAAGGCGTTCTCACCCGAGTTCCTAAATCGTATCGACGATATAATCATGTTCGATCCTCTCTCGAAAGATGCAATCTTCAAGATCATCGACATTGAATTGGAAGGCTTCTACCGCCGCACCGCCGATCTTGGCTACAAACTTGAGATCTCGGAAGCTGCCAAGAACTATATCGCTGAGAAGGGCTATGATGCCCAATATGGTGCGCGCCCGCTCAAACGCGCTATCCAGAAATATCTCGAAGATCCTCTGGCAGAAATGATCATCGGAGCTGCACTCAAGGACGGCAATACCATTACCGTAGACTACGATGCCACCTCCGACAGTATCACCACCGCCATCAACTGACCGAAACCCTTATAATCCACACAAAAGGCCGGCTGCCACCACAGCACCGGCCTTTTTTCATAGGTAATTGCTACGTTACGATAGATAAGCAACAGGCCGGGTGCCTTTAGGGCATCCGGCCTGTTGTAGTTGTTGTCAGGTGAAGATTAGAACTTGAAGCCGTGAGCTTTTGCCTTGGCTTTGGCGCAACGATGTCCGCTGCAATGACCGGCCATGAAAGCTACGACGCTGAGCACGCTGAGTCCGCCGATAAGCAGATGGTGGATGCGTTCGCGACGTTCACGTTTTTCAATCTGTTTCTGAATCTTCTGTAAGGACGCGATCTCGCGCTCCTCTTCAGTCTTGATAAGTGCCATAGTAGTGTTATTGTTTTGATGATTAATTGTTGTTGTTCTTCATCAATAATAACGCTCCGTGGCGTTGTTTAGTTCAGAATTTCAGCGAATAACCTACCCCTATCAGGTGCGACGCATCGCGATCGTCAGGATCGGAGGTGTAGACGTAGCGGTAGAACAATTCAATCGAGTTGTGCTTGTCAATTTTATATGAGCATCCCGCAGTAGCCTTCTGCTTGTCGGCAAAGGCGCCGCCGGTTGATGTTTTATCGGTATGGTTTACTGACTTCAGAAGAGAATAGACCTCATAGCTCACATATGGCTCGAACCGACACTTCTTGTAAGGCTTGAAACTGAGTTCAAGGCGCGAGCGGAGCACATGCTTGGATTTGGCATCGACGTGTTTGTTACCGGCAGGGACACCGTCATCGAAGCGAGGCACATCAAGCGGATTGCGATATGTGTACTGATATCTCTCACGCAGCGACAGCGTGAACTTCTTGCCAAGTTTGAGTGACCCGGTCAGACCGGCATAAGCACGATGTTTGGTCACCCAGTAAGCACTGACATTATAGCCGGCCTTACTGATTGACGAGGGATAGTGGTCCTGAATGAAGTTATAGCCTACACCCCATTTGAGTCCCTTGATTATCTTACCTGACAGCCCGGCATCGACGCTCCACTGGTCGGTGTCCTTGAATCCATCGGTGGTACGATAGTCCACTCCGGCGCTCACGTCAAAATGAAGCGGAGTGGCATATTTCACCGATGCCTCGCCCGATAGGCCTTGGGCGGAAGCAGTTAATGAAACCGCGCCCGCAATAGCGAGCGCGGTCAGGAAACGCAGTCTGATCATTGTCCTTCTTTAGGGAATTTCAGCAGATGATCTACGGTATTGCCCGCTGCATCTTCTGGAATGTAATAGACTTTGAGCATGGCAGTGTCGCGCAAGAAGTCGATATGGCCAACTTCAACACGCTGTATGTCAAGACCTGTACGCTTCTCAAGGTCAGCGATAAGTTCGGCGCGACGCGAGGGAGCGGTCAGCTCAGGACGGTCATAGAGCACCAGTTTCGAGGCGATATGCTTAAGCCAGTGTGTGCTCTCACACAGCCAGATCCAGCCGACGAAGAGCAGATTAGCCACCAAAGCCTGAATGATATGGTCAGCAAGAGCATTGATCACCGAGATGGCGATAATCACGAAAAGATAGGTCATCTCGCGCACCGGCATCGACTCCGTCCTATAACGGATAATACCAAATATGGCAAATAGACCCAGAGCGAAACCGACTTTGAGTTTCACGCCTCCAAGGAGGAAGATGAGGAAGAATACACTCACGCTGATGAGCGAGAAAGTGAAGTAGTAATCACGACGACGGCTCTTCGGATAGTAGAGCAGATGAATGATGAACGTGACTACAATGGCATTGAAGAAGAAGCGGACCAGCAGTTCCCAGATGTCGGTCATGTCAAAGTGGGTAGGATCAAAGATCGACCACAGACCGGAACCATGCTTAGCCATCACTGCGGCGGCAGTTTCGGAAGCCGAGGCGGAATCGAAAATTTCGTCCATGAGTGATTGGTGTAATGAAATGAGTGGTTTATAGATTGATAATTATTTTCCTTTTTAAGTATCAGTGGACCTTACCGTCCATAAGCCGGCGCACGTATCTCACCCTTTCCTTGAAGCGGTTGCTTTTCAGCGAAGGGTCTGTCAGGGTCATGCCGATACAATATTTGCTGAATCCAGATGAGTGTATTCGCAGCTTGTTGAGCATGGCCATCACCGGCGACGGGGTCAAGCCATCACGCTTCACCTCGATGATCACCAGATTGTCCATCTTGGCATCAAGTCCGGTGCGTTCGTTGTGAAACTCCAGATCGGTGTCAATCGTAAGCCTTTCAGTCATGGCATGATTAACCAGAGTGATGCGGTGAAATGCATTGCTGAGCTGAGGCGTGAGCCCGGATTCAGCATAACGCGAATATTTGGTCAGGAATTCCGAATAATCATTGGCTTCGGGCACCCGCACAGGTATCTCTATGCGCTTCTTGTCGGTGCGTCCCTTGTTATTCTTGCGTTTAACCTCCAGAAATGATATACCTGAACTTTCATAACGGCGTACCCTAACCTTTTGCCGGTTCTTACGTCCGCGCTGATGCTCGGCATACATTTCACGATCAGGAGTGTCGTAATACAACGTAGTGTATGGCATCACTTTACGGCCTTCGATCTCCTGAATACTGTAATGATCTGCGGCAAGTTCCAATAGCTTGCACAAACCATCCTGTGTCGTCACAAACTTTGTGTCGACCCTGTTAAGCAGTTTCACTTTACCCATCTGTTCAAGCGAAACCGAGTTATAAGATTCAAGCAGCTGTTTTAACATGGAGCCACAAAGTTAAGCAATTATTGTGGAATAATTATCAAAACACCACACGATTTTGCGGTTATTAACCTTTTTGTCAGTTAGTGGTCAGCGAAGTTGCCTTTGTGCCGCCGGTGTAGGAACCGCCGAGGGTCATGCCATGAAACTCCTTACCGCCTGATAATGTAGCGCCTGTCAGCACATTGACCGTAGCACGCGAAGTTATGAGTTGAGGTGCACTGACCATCATGTTCATGCGGCCTGAATATGAGCGAGGACATTTGAAGCTAAGCAACAGGTCGCCGGACGCATCGGTGAAAGTATAAGTGGAAGAAGTCGACGGAGTCACTGAATATGTGGCTGCACGCTGCGTGGTGCCGGAACCTGACGGAATGTTATTGTCACCGCCTATGGCCACAAGCGTGCCACCGGTAAGCGTCAGACGTGAATTTGAATCGCAGTCTATACCGCACTCCGGAGCTGAGGCGGCGAGAGCCACGATGCAGCCACCGCTGATGGCTATGGTGCCGTTGGAGTCTATGCCATCATTGTTAGATGCGGTGCAGAATATATATCCGCCGGTTATGGCTATATGGCTCGCTGCGTTAATGCAATCATCGACAGTGCTTACTTCGATGGTTCCACCGTTGATGGTCAGAGTCTTTTTGCTTTCAAGACCTTCGCCTCCCTCTCCGTTGGTGGCGGAAAGGACTAGGTGACCGCCATTGACTGTCAGATTGCCTGCGGCCTTGATCACCTTAGGATTGGAATAGTTACCGTTATCACCGGGACCACCACCGGGGCCACCGCCCCCTGGACGCCAGCCGCCTCCCCAGCTTCCACCGCCAGATGACGAACTGCTGCCAACTGAGAAGCGGGCTCCTTTGGTGGTCGCTTCGATGCTGAGAGCATCGGTGTCATCGCCGATTATAGCATCTCCATCGACCTTGATGCACTTACCCCCCGTAGCCAGGCTCCCTGTTGACAGACGAAGAGTGCCACCGGTGAGAGTCAGCAGACTATCGACACTAATGCAAGTTGAGGAATAGGAATCCGTAGCCGACGAGACGTTGGTGTATATGCCGCCTGCACCAGTCACTTCAATATCAATAGTGCCACCGATGATTTCAGCATTGCCGTCGGACTTTATACCCTTACCGGCCTTTCCTGAGGCACGGACCATGATATCGCCGCCACTCATAATGAAGCGGCCTTTTGATTTCAGTGCAGTGCAATATGACGGATCTCCTGCAGTAACCTCGACATTACCTGTAGTGGTCACGTTAATCGAGCCTCCATGTATGGTCAATGCACCGTTAGTACCGGTTTTCAGTCCTTTCTTGGCATCGCCCGACACCGTTATGTCAATAGCACCGTCAAGCACGGTGATTGTTCCGGTTTTATCAGCATCAATTCCGTCACCACCGACCGAAGCCACTGTCAGGCTACCGCTTTCCATTAGGAAATAATCATTGACATGCACGCCGTCAGACTTGGCCGACAACACATTGATATTCGTGTTACGCACTTCCACATAGTCGTCAGAGCAAATTGCGTGCTTATGGTTACCGGTCACTTCAAGAGTGCCTTTACCACGGAATTCGATCTGTCCTTCGCTAAACAGACAGCCTTTCTCATCTTCGTCTGCTACGGTCTGATATTCCGGTGCATCAGTCAGCGAGCTGACCGTGCCGTCCGGCACCCTTATCGTAGTCTTCTTGCCGGTCTGGATATTTATAGCCGCACCGGAACGGTTAGTGATCGAGGCATTGTCGAGGAGCAGTTCAAGTTTATATGTTGAGTATACTTTCACCGATCCGTCGGCTGTCGTTCCCGATATACGGTATACTATTTCGCGCCCTTCACCGGCAGTGTCGGCATCAATGGTCACATGATCTCCATCGGTCATTACACTGACTCCGGCGAATGCAAACGGATTGGTCACACAGACCCCTTCCGGACCGAAATCTATGAGTACTTCCGTATACGTGCCGTCAGTAGTGGTCATTGACGCGGTGGCGGCACGGTCAATGGGAGTCACCAGACCAGATTTTGCAACAACGACAATCTGCGTACGGTCGGCACTCAGCGTGATACTGTCTGCTTCAGCCACTTCCATGCCGAGTTTATTATTGCCCTGATTGAACCAAAGATAATCAGTAGCTCCGAGAGCCACTCCCGAAGCAAGAGCTATCGAAAATATAACAGTGCGACTCTTCTTCATCTTCTTATCTTCAGTTTCTCGGTCCTATGACCCGGTTTCACTACCATGTAGACCCCGCCGGGCAGAGCGTCGGCCGACTCGCCGACATAGCGCCCATTGATGTCATATATCGCGGTCTTCCCGCTTTCTGACAAATCACTGATCTCGGTCAGCAATGCACCACCACCTTCCGATGAAAACCGGATCGAAACGAAATCGACATCAGCTATAGTGAAGTCTCCTCCACCGGTTTCTTTCACACACACCTTCTCATCGGAAAAGGTAACCTCACTAAGCTGATCTAACGATATGGCTCTATCTGGAGCCGATTTCATACGCACGACAAGTTGCACGGGGGGAAGAGCAGACACCACCCCCGCAAACAATGCCGTCGATAAAATAACCTTATGAATCATTTTTACCGTATAAATTGTTTTATCTATGCAAATGTATTTAATCTCAAATTCTTAGACAAATTTTTTAGACTAATCGGCATTTTTAGACGACGAATGCCACAGTTTTTTGTTATTTTTGCAAAATCATGAATACAGAAGATATCATATCCGCAGCAAGAAAGAGGCTGAACATAGAGGAGCTGACCCCCATGCAGCAGAGCATGGCAGAGGTCAAGGCTCCAGCTGTCATACTTGTGTCACCCACCGGGTCAGGCAAGACTCTGGCCTGTGCCATTCCGCTTTTACGGCGTATCACTCCTGGGCAGGGCATACAGTGCGCTATAATAGCTCCATCACGCGAACTGGTGTTGCAGATCCACGGTGTCTTTGCAGCACTGTCACCCAAATTGAGAATCACAGCCGTATATGGCGGTCACACGATGGCCGACGAGACGCGCTCGCTCGAGTCCGCATTACCCGATGTGGTGGTAGGCACCCCCGGACGCCTGCTTGACCATATCCACCGCCACACGATCGATCTCTCGACCACCTCAATGCTTCTGCTCGATGAATATGATAAATCACTTGAATTCGGCTTCGAGGCTGACATGAAGCGGATAATCCGCTCCATGCGCGCCATACGCTTCTCCATACTCACCTCCGCGACTATGATCGATACCCTGCCGGAATTCATGCAGCTGCACTCACCGATGGTGATGGATTTCCGCAATGCCGGAGAAGCAGCTCACGACGTAGAGCTGGCCCAAGTGATCAGTGACGGTGCTGACAAACTCGACACTCTCGGCGCGCTGCTCAATTCCATACCTCAAGAGCGTACAATCGTGTTTGTCAATCACCGCGAAAGCGCCGAGCGGGTCTACCGCTTTCTCGTAGCTGGCCGATATCCCGCCGCACTCTATCACGGTGCACTTGACCAACAGGAACGTGAGACGGCTATTGACCTTTTCGCCAACGGCACAAGTCCGATCCTTGTGGCCACCGATCTGGCAGCCCGCGGGCTCGACATTCCTAACGTTGAGTCTGTGATACATTATCATTTACCGGTATCTTCTGAAGCATGGACACACCGCAACGGCCGCACGGCCAGAATGGGTGCATCAGGCCATGTCTACGTGATCACAGCGCCCGGCGAAGAGTGCCCCTACTCCACTGATATGCCTGTGTTTGAACCGGCCTCCCCCACTCAACAGCACCGTTGGAACCGCTCCGTGATGACTCTATGGTTTCATGCCGGAAAAAAAGAAAAATTGAGCCGCGGCGACGTGGCGGGAGCACTGATCCGCGTAGCAGGCCTTGCACCTGACACCGTAGGACTGATCAGCGTACACGATCACCGCATACTCGCCGCCGTGCCCGCACGCGATGCCGCCGCTGCCGCCGCCACGCTCTCAGCAGCCCGCATCAAAGGCCACAAAGTCCGCGTCACTTTGGTGAAATAAATCGCCAGTGCAGCCGGAATATGGAGGTAGCCACCACCGGGCCGAGCTTCATAACCGCGTAAAATCCGGGTGAAACTACTCTGCGCACTCGCGTCCAGTCGATAAGCGCATAGTTCCGTCTGATATTCTCGCGCGCCAATCGTCTAAGTTCTGCTCCGTGCAATCCGTTGAGCAGGCGCATGGTGTCGATCACGCATTCCATGTTCATCTTCTGCGCCACAGCATATTCCTCGGAGTCCTCTCCGAAGGTATCGGCACTCCACTCCAGCAACTCACGCATCAGGTTGAAGCGCGAAAAGTGAACCGGCGTGATCGGGCGGTGTGTCACCGAATCGGTGTTGATACGATACAAATAGACCGAATTGCGACTGAACGCCACTACCGGTGTTTCAGCTAAAATCACACGTGTCAGCAATTCATCGGCAAATGGATAGTCCGTGCGGTGTCCGCTCTCCACGAATTTCCTATATATGGCAGTCACTCGGTCGCGCTCCATCAGCGACCCGCTCGCCCCGACCTTCCAGCCGCCGAGGGTGTGTATCACCAGCTCATGCCCCTGATAGACACGGTCAGCATCAAAGCCTTCCGCCGGCACGTAGGGAGTGACCGATCCGTCGGCCGATGAAAATGAGATAAACGAATAAACCATTTCCGCGCCAGTTGCAGCGCGGCGCGCAAGCATTGCCTCCAGATAGCCCGGCACAATGAAGTCATCGGCATCAATAGCCACCACGAGCTCCGAGGCAGCCATGGCGATGCCACGCATACGCGGCACCATGGCTCCGCCGCTGTTTACGTCGGAACGCACAAGCCTGACTCGCCCGTCGGATTCCATGATCCCCTCCACAATCTCACACGTGCGGTCGGTAGAGCAGTCATCGACCACAATCAGCTCCCATTCACTCATGGTCTGAGCGTTTACCGATCTGATCGCTTCTCCGATATATTTCTCAGCATTGTATGCCGGAATTATCACGCTTATTGCCGGTATATTCATCTCTATCCTACTATAAATAAAAACGGGACGCGACCCGGCGTTTTGCCACAGACGCGTCCCGCAGAGTGCCGGTTATCTTATTTATCAGGGTCTGATTTCGTATGCGGTTATGTCGCGCAGATGGATATAGAACTTGAGAGCCGAAAAAGGCTTGATTATTCCGTAGCCATTGTTGCCATAACCCGACTGATACGGTATCAGCACCTCCACTTCGTCACCCACATTCATGCGCTCCATTGCTATGGGCCAGCCTGTGATCATATCCTTGACAATCAGTGTCACGGTGCTGTCAGGCTGCAGATACGTGGAGTCGAAATCCGTGCCATCATAGAGCGAACCCATATATGTCACGGCCACTTCCGAAGTGTAGAGCGGAGTGAGGTTGCCGGAAGTCAACGTAGTGTCGTTGAGCCAGCGCATGAGCACGTAGAGACTGTCGTTCCACATTGGCACGACCTTCTCATACTTACCCGACAGCTCCTGTTCGCGGAGCCAGTCCTCGTTTGTTTTGCGCCAATCGGCATAGTCATTCCAGTTTTCTTCCTCCGAGCTAATGCACGAAGATCCGAATCCGGTTATTGTCACGGCAAGCAACGCTGCCGGTATCAGTCTGCTAATTTTCACGCTTGATCAGAATTTAACGTTGGGAGCGGCTGATGCACCTTCATCGGCAGCGAAGTAGGGCTTCACACGGAAGTCGAAGAAGGAGGCAAACAGATTGTTTGGAAAGCGGCGCACCAGTGCGTTGTAGTCGCGGGCCACGGCATTGTAATCCTTGCGGGCCACCTGAATGCGGTTTTCTGTTCCGGCAAGCTCATCCTGAAGCTTGAGGAAGTTTTCATTGGCTTTCAGGTCAGGATAGGCTTCGGTGACAGACAGCAGCGACTTGAGGGCGCTCTGCAGCTCACCCTGAGCCTTGGTGAAGCGGGCCATACTCTCCTCGTCAAGCGAGTCCACGCTGATAGAGATTGAGCCGGCCTTGGCGCGGGCAGCGGTCACATTTTCCAGTGTCTGTGCCTCATGCGAGGAATAGCCCTTGACCGTTTCCACAAGGTTAGGGATCAGGTCAGCGCGGCGCTGATACTGGGTCTCTACGTTTGACCAGGCCTGTTCCACTTTAGTCTGTTCATCGACCATGGTGTTGTATTTGGAGCAGCCTGTGCCGCAGCAGAACACAATCACTATGACGACTACAATCCAGATGATGGTCGATTTCTTCATATTCAGGAGAGTTTGCGCAGAAGGGAGTTGATGCTTACGCGATCGTGAATTAATTTGTGCAGGTCAGCGATGTTGACGCGAGTCTGCTCCATGGAGTCACGTTCGCGCAGGGTCACGGTATTGTCTTCCAGTGTTTGATGGTCAACTGTGATGCAGAAAGGTGTGCCGATGGCATCCTGGCGGCGATAACGCTTGCCGATGGAGTCCTTTTCATCATAATGTGTGGCGAAGTCAAACTTCAGGTCACCGACTATTTCACGGGCCTTTTCGGGCAGACCATCTTTCTTGAC
>CAZKRV010000073.1:0-9799 GCA_964555345.1 uncultured Bacteroides sp. | reverse complement strand
TTTAACTTTCTTTAACCGTCACATACCCCTCTTTACCCACAAAATACCCCGAAAAAGTCCCTATCGAGATCCTCTTAAAATGACAAAAAACGCATGGGCAACGCACAGCATTATGGAAAAACTACTCCTTTTTATTTAAAAAGGCTTAATTTTAGTATTCGAAGAGGAGTCCAATCACATTTTTTCATTAACTTTGTAGGTTGAAAACTTATATACAGCATGAAGAGAATTATATCAATCATATTTTCAGCAATGATAATCCTGGGAGCAGCCGCCCAGGATAACTACTTCCCATATCCCACCCCGCCGGAGTCGCTGCCGATCGGCACTCCGCGCGCCAATTACTGTGTGGAGCACTTCTGGGACCATTGCCCATGGAAGAGCGCTTTTTCAGCCAGAAAAAAGATGGAGGGAGCGTTTGTGGACTTTGCAGAGATATTTCCCATAGCATCGGCTGACACCGTATATGCAGCTATCGACAAGCTTATCGACAACGTGAAGAAGCGTCCGTCCGATCTGCTTGAGTTGGCAAAGATCGCGGAATCGACATTTTATGCCGACACCGCCATATTGCCGAACGACATGGTATACCTGCCATTTGCAAAGGCAGCAGCAAAAAACAAGAAAATAGATGCGCAGGAGCGTGAACGGCTGGCGCGACAGGTAACCGTGATCGAGAATTCACAAATAGGAAGTATGCTACCTGATGCCACGCTGCAGCTGGCCGACGGTTCGACCATATCGCTCAAGGACACCACTGCCGGAGCGAGCGAATATGTGCTGATATTTGACACCCCCGGAGCAATATCAGGACGACTGGATAGAATCAGGCTGGCAGCAAACGCGTCGGCAAAGGAGTTGATAGACGCCAATCTGCTCAAACCGATCTTCATCTATCCCGGCAATGCACCGGCGGAATGGTGGAGCGACAACAATGGGCTGCCGGAAAACTGGACTGTGGCCGCAATGCCTGATGCGGAAAACGTAATCGACATGAGAGCTACCCCTACCGTGTACGTAACCGATGCGTCAAAGAGAATAACGGACCGCTTCCTGCCAATCGATGTGTTAATCGCGGCCTGTGAGAAAATCATGGACCAATTGCGCCGAGAACAGTAATGAGAGTAGCCGCACTGATTTCAGGAGGAGTAGACAGCGCCGTAGCCGTGCACCGTCTGGTGGAGCAGGGTCACGACGTACACCTCTTTTATATAAGGATAGGTCTTGACAACGGCGAAGGGGACTGCTCGGCCGATGAAGACATCGAGATGTGTCAGGTAATAGCCCGGCGCTATGGTCTGCCATTTGATGTAGTATCGCTCCACGAAGAGTATTGGGAATCGGTAATGGAATATGCGCTGCGCACAGTAAGGGAGGGGCTGACGCCCAACCCTGACATCATGTGTAACCGCATGATCAAGTTCGGCTACTTCGAGCAGCGATGGGGCCATGAATTCGACAAGACTGCCACAGGGCATTATGCTTCGACAATAATCGGCAATGACGGTCTTGTATATCTGGCCACCGCACCTGATCCAGTCAAGGATCAAACGGACTTCTTGGCCAGGATCTCATACAACCAACTGGAGCACCTGATGTTTCCGATCGGCGATATGCCAAAGAGCAAAGTGCGCGAGATAGCGGTGGCACAAGCTCTGCCCAACGCCTATAGACGTGACAGTCAAGGCATATGCTTCTTAGGCAAAATCAACTACAACGACTTTATACGCCGCCACTTAGGCGAAAAGCCCGGACCGATCATCGAACTAGAGACCGGGCGCAAGCTCGGCGAGCATCGCGGATTCTGGTTTCACACTATAGGCCAGCGCAAAGGGCTGGGACTGAGTGGAGGTCCGTGGTACGTAGTAAAGAAGAACGTGACCGACAACGTGGTCTACGTATCGCAGGGCTATGACACCGAGAAACAATACGGCAGAGTCATTCATCTGGACGAAATGCACTGGATCACCCGCAATCCGGAGATCACGGAAATAACGTTCAAGAACCGCCACACTCCGGAGTTCACTCCAGCACGCCTCGAACGCATATCTGACCGAGAGTATATGATCCATAGCCGCGACAAGATCCAGGGAATAGCTCCCGGACAGTTTGCCGTGATATATGACCGTGACAGCCGGATATGCTACGGAAGCGGCATCATAACCGGCCAAAACATCAACCTGTAAAAGAAAGGAAACGCTTATGCAGCAACAACGCATCAGACTCAAAGTGCTCGGCTTATCGGTAGGTCAGATAAGCCAGGGAGCCTATGCTCTGATATTGGCACAAGCCGACGGGCCGGTCAGGATACCGGTGGTGATCGGTGCGAGCGAGGCCAACGCCATAGCCACACGCATGGAGCGTATAGTACCGCGACGCCCTTTGGTCCATGATCTATTCACCACGATGGCCCATGCGTTCGGCATTGCCCTGCAGGAAGTGTTCATACATAAGTTTGAGGACGGAGTGTTTTACTCCGAACTGATATTCACCGACGGCGAACGCCGCGTGACAGTCGATTCGCGCACATCAGACGCGATCGCCATAGCCATGCGCACCAATGCCCCCATCTATACCACACCTGAGATCATGCAGGAGTGCGGATTTGTGATTGAGGGTGAGGAGCGGGCACTGCGTCATCATGCCGAATCTGGCGCTGACGCAGAGAGTCAGCCAGCCACCGAGGACTCGATGACGACTGAAGAGCTGGAAAAGATGCTGGCAGAAGCAGTAGCAACTGAAAATTATGAAGAAGCTGCACGTTTGCAAGCAATCATAACCAAACGCAAAGAGGCCGGAGATAAAGAAGTATAATGAACTTTCAAACCCAGAACTAAACAGCAGTGATACGCTTTTATGCCCCACAGATAGCCACCAGCACGGTTCTGCCCGAATCGGACTCGGCCCATTGCGTCAAAGTGCTGCGCATGCAGCCGGGTGATGAGCTCGAGCTGACCGACGGCCATGGCTACCTCTATCACTGCCGCCTTCTCGAAGCCCACCACAAGCGGGCATCGGTCGAAGTGCTCAGCAAGGAGGAGCTACCGCTTCCATGGAACTACCGGCTCACAATAGCCGTGGCTCCGACAAAGCACCTTGACCGTATGGAGTGGCTCGTGGAGAAACTCACCGAGGTGGGCATCAACGAATTTGTGCCGCTGCTATGCAGCCGCTCAGAGCGCCGCGAAATCAAGACCGAGCGTCTGGAGAAGATAGCGGTAAGCGCCATGAAGCAGTCGCTTAAGGCCGTGCTACCCGACATCGCCGCAATGACTCCGGTGAGCCGATTTATCGACGAATGCACGGCGCAGTCACGGTTTATCTGCCACTGCGACAGTGAAAGCCAGCGCCTAACATTAGCCGGGGAGATCCGACCCGGAACTGATGTCGCGATATTAATAGGACCGGAAGGCGACTTCACCCCCGATGAAGTGCGCCACGCCATAAGCAAAGGATTTGTCCCCGTCACCCTCGGCGACAATCGCCTTCGCACCGAGACAGCCGCCTTGTTTGCTGCCTCAACCATTCACGTTATCAACCAATTGTAATCACATGAAGACCTGTAAACGACTCTTAGCCGGAATGACTCTGGCACTTGCCTCGATAGCGACACCAACCCACGGGACAGTGCCCTACGACAACATCTCGCGTGCGGTCATGAACACCTATGACGAGATGCTGCGCGAGAATTTCCGCGACTACGAAGTGCTATATCGCAGAGCCAACGACTATTACCACCACGAAGAATATCTCAAATCTCTCGATGATCTGGACCGTGCGCTCAAATATTGTCCCGAAACAGACACTGAGATGCTTTTCCCGATCTATGCCCTGCGCTCGGCCAATTACTGGCAGCTGAAACGCTACACCCAGGCATTGGCCGACATCAACAAGGCCCTTGAGATGGATCCGTCAAACTCATCGGCTATCAACATGAGAGCCGAACTCAACATGGAACTCGGCGACCTGACCGGAGCCAAGACAGATTTTGAGAAACTGCGTCGCCTCAACCCACGCAGCACCGAAGCCCTGTTCGGCCTGGCCAAAGTGGCCGCGCGCGAGCAAAACGTAGGCCTGGCCAACGAATACACGGAAATGGCCGTGACCCTCATGCCAACACAGAGCGCCGTCTACGTAGGCCGAGCCGAAGTGAAGCAGATCATGGGCGACTATAACGGTGCCGTCGACGACCTGATCCTGGCCATGGCCACCGATGCAAGCGATCCCTATGCCCTGCCCAAACTTGTGGAGATGGCCAATGGGAACTATGCCGCCGTGATGACCGGACTTTCATCGGCAATCAAGAGCGCCCCACGCACTCCGCTCTACTACTTCCTGCGAGGATCCATCGCAGCAGCACACTATCACTACACCGCCGCCATCGGTGACTTCAGCTACATCGTCGAGAACAACCTCTATAACTACGCCGGACTCTACACCCTGCTGGCCGAATGCTATTACGCTCTCGGCGACTACCGCACGGCACTCGACAATGTGGAGACCGCCCTGCAAAAGTATGACGAAGAAGATGACGTGGCCCACTACTACTCAGTACGCTCCAACATACTCCGCGCCATGAACGACAACGAACGCGCACTGTCGGCCGCCGAGCGTGCACTTGAGTTCGCGCCCGAATCGTCGGAAGCAATCACGACAAAGGGGCTGGCCCTTGTGGCCCTCAAACGCTATGACGAGGCATCGGCCATGTTTGGTGAAGTGCTTATGAACGAGCCTTATTCCCCCATGCCATACTTCTATCGCGCATGGGTGCTCAACGACTTCATGAACCAGAGCAACGCGGCCAACACATATTATGAACGCGTGATTGACCTTGAACTGGACCATAGCGAACGCATCGGGTCAATGCTCGGATTTGCCCGCCTATTTGCCGGGCAGACCGCCAGAGGCATCACATGGATTGAGGATTGCCTTGAGCAACCCGACTATGACGGCCGCACCCACTATCTCGGCGCATGCTTCTATGCTTGGGCCGGACGCAATGACCGCGCCCTCGACTGCATGGAACAGGCGCTGAAACTTGGCTACGCAAATTATCACGACTGGACACGCAACTCCGATGCCCGCATCAACGTGGAACCGCTGCGCGAACTTCCCCGCTTCAAGGAATTGCTTTCGGCCTATGCCACTATCTTTAAAAAATAAGCTGATAAAGACGACAGAACGTCTGCTGACCATGTGGCTGCTCGCAGTCGCAGGGATTGGCGTGGCCATTGCCGGCGAGAAGCGTGACTTCCGCGGTGCATGGATACAGACCGTGTTTCAACAGCAATATTCACGCAACACCACCGAAGCCAACCAACGGGAACTACGCTCGCTGCTCGACAGACTTCAGGCAATAGGCATCAACGCTGTGATATTTCAGGTCCGCCCATCGGCCGATGCATTTTACCGCTCGGAAATCGAACCATGGAGCCGGCACCTCACCGGACGCCATGGAGCTGCTCCCGATCCGATGTGGGATCCGCTGGAGTTCATGATCGACGAATGCCACGCCCGGGGAATGGAGTTGCACGCATGGCTCAATCCATATCGTGCCACGGCATCGCCCAACGAAAAACTTCCGGCTGAACATCTGGCCTGTACGTGCCCAGAGCGTTTCGTGAAGTTCAACAATCGCCTCTACTTCAACCCGGCCATAGCTGAAAACCGCACCCACATAGTCAGCGTGGTCACCGACATCGTAAGCCGTTATGATGTTGACGGCATTCACTTCGACGACTATTTCTACCCCTACCCCAACGGAGCCGAGAAGTTTGCCGACACCGAGCAATTCCGCCGACAGGGGGCAGGCATGACACTGGGCGACTGGCGCAGAGCCAACGTCGACAGCCTGATCCGTGACGTCCACGAGGCCATTGCCGCGACAAAACCATGGATACGCTTCGGCATAAGCCCGTTTGGAATCTGGCGTAACAAAGCTTCAGACCCGCGCGGCAGCGAAACGTCCGGACTGCAGAACTATGACGATCTCTTTGCCGACGTACCTTCATGGGCTGCGAAAGGCTGGATCGATTACCAGATACCTCAACTTTACTGGGAGCTTGACCATAAGCGTGCATCGTACCGCACCCTCTGCCGCTGGTGGGCTGATCACGGACACGGCCGCCACGTCTACATAGGCCAGGACGTGAAAAAGACTGCCGACGCATCGGAGCTATCTGAAAAGATAGCCATGACAGACGAAGCCGAGACCATTCAGGGCAACTGCTGGTGGTATGCCGGCAACATCGCCGCTCTGGCCGACGGACTGACCGACGGCCCATATCGCCACATGGCTCTTGTCCCCGAATATCTCTGGCTTCCGGCCGAACCGGCCTTGCGCCCCGACACTCCCCGCTTCGACGGAGAGCGACTGACCTGGAAGCGCCACGACTCCGCCCGCAAATGGGTCATTTACAGATTCGATGATCCCGAAATGATCGACATAGACTCGCCTGATGCCATCACGGCGGTCACATATAAACCTGACTACCAGCCCCACGAAGAGGGCTACTACGTGGTCACAGCACTGGACTATGCCAACGGCGAGTCCGCACCATCACTACCAATCTATATCCCGGCTTTATGATTTCAGTTTCAATCTGCACATATCACACAAGCACTGACGAACTCGACCGCTGCATCGCTTCGCTCCGCGCCCCTGAAGTGGGACGGATCACTCTGGTAGACAATGGTCAGGAAGAGCGGCTCAAAGCCTACGCCGAATCGCGCGGACTCGGCTACATCGCTCTCCCCAACCCCGGATTCGGCACAGCCCACAATGCCGTGCTGATGCATACCGACGAGCCTTATCATCTGGTGCTCAATGCCGACGTGTATTTCAAGCCTGAAGTACTCACCCATGCCATAGGCATCATGGAGCGTAATCCTGAAATCGTGCAGATGCAGCCACGGGTCATATATCCCGACGGCACCCCGCAATATTGCTCGCGCAGGCTCCCCTCTCCGTTCATCATGTTCGGGCGCAGATTTGCGAGACCGCTTATCGGCCCCGCCAACCGGCACTACCTGCTCTGCGACGAACCGCTTGACAAACCGCTGTCCGTTCCATACCAGACCGGCTGCTTCATGCTGTTGCGCACGAATGTGGCCAAAGCCATAGGAGGCTTCGACCAGCGCTTCTTCATGTATCTTGAAGACATCGACCTCTCACGCCGCATGGCATGCCGGGGCACCATACTCTATTGGCCCGGCGACACAATAATCCACGACCACGCGGCAGCGTCCTATTCGTCACTGCGCATGCTCCTTGTACACATAAACAATATGCGGCGCTACTTCCAGAAGTGGATATGCGAAGGAAAACCCGGCGAACGTCGACGCATCAACCGGTCAATCAAACCAGTCGACATCAAATAACATCAACCGCGCGAAGCGCGGGCGTAAAGCACCAGAGCGATCACCGAATAGATGGCATTCGGGATCCACATGGCCACCGCCGGCGACGTGATGCCATTGATGGCAAACGACTGCGTAACAGTCATAAACAGGATATAGCCGAAACTCAAGGCAAGGCCTATACCGATATTCATGCCCATGCCGCCCTTGATCTTGCGCGATGACAGACTCACCCCGATCAAGGTAAGGATAAAAGCGGCGGCACACATGGCGAAGCGCGTGTGATACTCAATCTCAAACTGCTTCACATTAGCCACACCGCGCGCCTTCTGCTTCTCGATATAGCGCGAAAGCTCCGGCAGCGTCATGGTTTCCTGATCATTTTTCGAGATGATAAAGTCGGCCGGCTCAATCGGTATGATGGTGTCAAGACTCGAGCCGGAGCGTATCAACTCACGCTCATCGCCGAAATCACGGATCACATAGTTACTCACCCGCCATCGGTAGTCACCTTTCCACTCCAGCGTCATTGCTGTAAGCCTCGATTTAAGCGACTTGCCGTCGTATGAGTCAAGACTGAAACGCGAACCGCGATTTGACCGGATATTGAAGTCACCGATATAGGCCACCTGACCCGGAGCCACCTGCATCTGCACATTTGACGTGGCCGTGACCCTTTTGTCCTTTACATAAGTATTCATGAACTCAATGCGTTCAGCATTGGCCGGAGGAATTATATATGCACTCAGCACAAACGACGACGCAGCGATCACTGCCGCGCTGAACATATAGGGCCACATCAGTCTCCGATAACTCATGCCCGATGAGAGTATGGCTATGATCTCACTGTTGTCAGCCAGTTTCGACGTGAAGAATATCACAGCGATAAACGTAAACAGAGGGCTGAACTGATTGGCGAAATACGGCAGGAAGTTCATGAAATAATCAAACACGGTGGCATTGAGCGGAGCCTTCGAGAAGGCATCGATCTTCTCATTGATGTCAAACATCACCGTGATGGCAAGAATCAGCACTATTGCAAACACATACGTGCCCAAAAACTTGCGGATTATATACCGGTCGATTATCTTAAACATAACTTCCGCTGATTTTTATAGTCGTCGCGTCACGGCCTCCAGCTTTGCCCGTTTCCACGAAGCAAAGTCACCAGCCAGTATGTGGGCACGCGCCTGACGCACCAGACTCAGATAAAACGCCAGATTATGAATAGACGCGATCTGCAGCGCAAGTATTTCACCGGCAATAAACAGATGGCGCAGATATGCCTTACTGTAAAGGCGGTCCACATCGGCGGCGCCATCCTCCTGTATCGGAGAGAAATCCGTGGCCCACTTGGCGTTACGTATGTTGATTATGCCATGATCAGTGAAGAGCATTCCATTGCGGCCGTTGCGCGTAGGCATCACGCAGTCCATCATGTCGATACCGCGCTCTATCGCTTCAAGGATATTGGCCGGAGTGCCTACGCCCATCAGATAGCGAGGACGGTCAGCAGGCAATATCTCATTGACCACCTCAATCATCTCATACATCACCTCGGCAGGCTCGCCCACGGCCAGACCGCCGATCGCGTTACCCTCCGCGCCCAACTCGGCAACTTCCAAAGCGGCCCGACGTCGCAGATCCGGAAACGTGCAGCCCTGCACGATCGGGAAAAAGGCCTGCCGATGCCCGTAAAGCGGCTCCGTGGAATTGAAATGATCCCACCCGCGGCGCAGCCAGCGCATCGTAAGGTCAAGCGACTTCGACGCATAAGTGCGGTCAGAAGTACCCGGAGGACACTCATCAAGCGCCATCATTATGTCAGAACCGATCACACGTTGAATGTCCACCACCTTCTCCGGAGTGAACATATGCAATGAACCGTCGATATGCGAACGGAACCGGGCGCCCTCTTCAGTGAGCTTACGGTTATCGGCCAATGAAAACACCTGAAAGCCACCGCTGTCGGTCAATATCGGGCGATCCCACCCATTGAATTTATGTAGACCGCCAGCCTTGTTAAGCACCTCAAGGCCCGGGCGAAGATACAGATGATAAGTATTGCCAAGTATGATCTGGGCCTTGACTTGGTCGCGCATTTCATTCATATGCACGGCCTTGATAGCCCCGACAGTGCCCACAGGCATGAATATGGGTGTTTCGATCACGCCATGATCCGTAGTGATCAGGCCGGCGCGTGCGCTGCTTCCGGGGTCTGTGGCTTGAAGAGTGAAATCCATTGGCATTTGTTAAAAACGCCGGAAACCAAGTCAGGAATCCGGCGTGTCGATTAATCAGGTGAGGGTGAACAGTGGGGGTCGAACCCACGACCTTCGGAACCACAATCCGACGCTCTAACCAACTGAGCTATGCTCACCATTTGTTTGCGTTAGCGAGTGCAAAGTTACACCCTTTTTCCGAATCCACCAAATATTTT
>CAZKRV010000072.1:0-9849 GCA_964555345.1 uncultured Bacteroides sp. | reverse complement strand
CGCATATATTGCCGCTACTGACCCTGATATGACACATCCCGAATGGCACACCGGAGACATTCAGGCCGACATACTCGCCTATCTCAACTCCACGACCCTCCCGGCTGAAGCTTCAGATCAGAACTATATCGACCTGATGGTATGGCACCGCGGCCTGGCTGTGCCCGCTGTGCGCGGCATAGACCGCCCAGAAGTGGCCCGCGGAAAAGAAGTATTCGAAGAGATCGGCTGCGCCTACTGCCACCGCCCCACATGGACCACCGGCAGCGACAAAGTGCGCGACCCGGCACAATTCTTCACCGGCACAAACGGACGCGTCCTCCCCACCTATCCTGATCAAAAGATCTGGCCATATACCGACATGGTTCAGCACAAACTGATGATGGTTAATGATATTCGCAACGGCTGGTGCCGCACTACTCCCCTCTGGGGCCGCGGACTGCACCGTATGGTCACCGGATCTGAATATGCCGACCGCCTGCACGACTGCCGTGCCCGCACCACGATGGAAGCCATCATGTGGCACGGCACTTCTGAGCAAAGCGATGCCGCATATTCCGTTGACCGCTTCCGCTCACTCTCCAAATCCGACCGCGACGCAGTGATCGAATTCCTCGACGCAATCTGATTATCAACTGTGACTTTGAGAGTGCGAAATTATTTTGGTAATTTTGCACTCTCATCTTATAATAGATATATGTCAGCATTCATACTTTTAGCTGTCATGGTGGCGGCCATGGCCATAGCCACATTCATACCGGGAGGCGAAGCCGTCTACTCATCGCCGCTCTTCATTGCCGGCTGGGGGGCGGTGGCTTTGATATCGCTCACCGTCATGATCCGTAGACGACTCTATCGCAAGCCGGCCCTGTTTTTGCTTCACTTGGCTTTCGTGGTGATACTCGGCGGCGCACTGGTCACTCACCTTTGGGGCGAGTCGCGCATCATGCACCTGCGCGTTGGCCAGACTGACTTTGCCGGAAAGATGCCAGTCACCCTAACAGACTTTGCTGTGAAATATTATCCCGGGACTTCCGCTCCAGCCGACTTTGTGAGTACACTCGAGATCGATGGGGAATGCCACGAAGTGGCCATGAACCGCGTGGCATCAGTCAAAGGCTGGCGATTTTACCAGACGAGCTATGATTCCGATCATGGCGGTTCTGTGCTGACAATCACCCATGACCCAGTCGGTATCGCAGTGACATATACAGGCTATGCCATGCTGCTATGCGGCATGGCACTCTCACTCTTCAAACGGCGCAAGCGGCGCAAAGCGGCGACAATATGTCTGCTCGCAGCCGCATTTGCCTCGCAGGCTGCCGAACCCCGCACTCTTCCGGCTGATGTGGCCAAACACTTCGGCACACTCTCAGTGGAGAGCAACGGCCGGGTAACAGCCCTGTCATCACTCGCCGGAGACTTCACGCGCAAGCTCACCGGCTCAGACTCATACCATGGACTCACACCGGAACAAGTGATAACGGGCTGGCTATTCTATTATGATGACTGGAAATCCGAGCCTTGCTTGAAAATCAAAGATAAGCGCACACGCAAGGCACTGGGCATCAGTGGCAACTACGCCTCTCTGACAGACTTCATGGATCCGATCGGAGGCTATAAACTCAACGACGCAACACACCCCGCAGCCAATGAGCAGTTTTCGCTCGCCTCCATGGCAGCCACCGGCGCGCTGTGGCGCATATTTCCGGTGGCGGCATCCGACGGAGCCACGACATGGTTCGCACCGATCGATGCATTGCCTGACACCCTGCAGGTATCGGACTGGACTCTGATACGCCATTCGCTCAATTATCTGGCCGAGCTTGCCGCCGTAGGCAACAATGCTGAGATGGACAGCGTTGTGACGCGTCTGGCACGTTATCAGATGCAACACGCCGGTACGACACTTCCTTCATCTGCGCAAATCCTTGCTGAAAAATGGTACACTTGGGCCGGATCACTCATTGCCGCCCCCCTGCTTCTTCTTGCAACAGGTCTGATATGCTTTTTCAGCCATGGACTGCGCCGCACAGAACTGACCATAGCCTGCACCGGACTGGCATGGATCACATCGCTGCTCGTGGCTGACAACATAGCCACCGGACGCCTGCCGATGGCCAACGGTCCGGAAACAATGCAGCTGCTCGCCGCCGGAGTCATAGTCATAGCGCTCACATTGGGCCGACATCACCGTCAGCTTATAGCACTCGGCATGATTGCCGGATCTCTGGCGCTAATGGTTGCCTGCATGGGACTACGCACACCACAACTCGGGCCGCTAATGCCCGTGCTCCGCTCTCCACTACTCAGCATCCACGTAGTCTGCGTAATGCTTGCCTACGCTCTGCTGGCACTCATAGCACTGAGCTGCACGGCCACACTCTGCGGACGAGCGTCACTGCTGCAAGTAGCCCGCACACTGCTCCGACCCGCAGTCTACCTGCTCGCGGCAGGAATCTTCATCGGCGCCGTATGGGCCAATATGTCATGGGGCCGGTATTGGGGCTGGGATCCCAAGGAGGTATGGGCACTTATAACCATGCTTGTGTACTGCGCACCCCTCCATAGCGGACTGCTTCCACGCTTCCGCTCCCCACGCTTTTTCGCACTGTATTGCGCCGTTGCCTTCCTCTCCGTGCTGGTCACCTATTTCGGTGTCAACTTCCTGCTCGGAGGGCTTCACAGCTATGCTTGATCAACGGTCAGGCGAGATGTGAGAAAGAGCTGAAACTATGGCAGCGACTTCAGCCGCACTGGTGGCCTTGCGGCTATACTCGTCGGCTCCCGGCACTCCCATGCTCACTCCCCCGCGGCGGAACATCATGTCCGAAGATACAATGGCGCGGGCCGAAGCATGAAGTTCGTCTACTCCGGTGTAGGCAGCAAGACCGGCAGCATTGGTGGAATTAACTCCCCCTCCGGCCAATATGATAATACGTCCGGCGGCATATTCCACCAGCTGGCGCAACATATCGCGTCCCTCAGGTGCAGATGCAGCCTGACCTGAGGTGAGCACTCGACGGCAACCGAGGGCAATCAACGTGTCAAGCGCAGCAAATGGATCACGGCAAAGGTCGAACGCACGATGAAATGTCACCTCCATAGTGCCGGCCTCAGCCATCATGCGGCGGCATGCCTCTACGTCAACGTCACCAGCAGGTGTGAGCGCGCCGATCACTACTCCGTCACAGCCGATCTCTCGACATAAGGCCACGTCGGCAGCCATCACTTCAACCTCATCGGCAGTATAAAGGAAATCGCCCTCGCGCTCGCGTATCAACACATTGACTTTGATACCATCTACAGCACGGGCGGCACGTATCAGTCCGGCGGAAGGAGTCACCCCGCCATCAGCCAAACCGCTGCAAAGTTCAATCCTGGCGGCGCCTCCACGAGCAGCCGCGATTGCGGAGTCAATAGACCCAGCACATACTTCGAGAATTTTCATAGCGCAAAAGTAGTTTATTTCCGCGATAATTACTAACTTTGAACTCTCAAAAAAACTTCACATATCACAAAAATCCAATACCAACCCCCTATTGTCAACTAAAATGAACAGATTTATCGTTTCACTGGTGGCCGGAGCTGCCGTGGCCGTGACGGCCGGCGCAGGCACCGTGACAGCCGACTATCGCGTGGTGCCTCTGCCCCACTCCATCTCAGTCAACGCCAACGCTGAAAATGAGGGATTCCGTATTCTCCCGTCAACCAAAATTGCCTATAACAAATCAGACCGCGCCCAGAAGCGCAACGCCGAACTACTGGCAGACTACATTGCCGAACTGACCGGACAACGCCTGCAGATCACGACAAAGCGTCCAAAGGCAAACGCCATCATACTCACCGCCGACCTGCCCAACGATAATGCCGAGGCATATGAACTCGGAGTCGATGCCAACCGCATCATCATCAACGGCGCATCGGCAGCAGGCACATTCCGCGGAATACAAACCCTGCGCAAATCAGTAGGAGGCCCGGTAGCCGAAGGCGACGAACTGAAATTTCCCGCCGCCACGGTGAGTGACTATCCTGAGTTCGGCTATCGCGGCATGCACCTCGACGTAAGCCGCCACTTTGTCACCGCCGACTCCGTAAAACGCTATCTCGACATACTTGCTCTGCACAATATCAACCGGCTGCACTGGCACCTGACAGACGACCAGGGCTGGCGCCTCGAAATCAAGAAACATCCACGCCTTACCGAAATTGGATCAAAGCGTGCCAAAACGGTGATAGGCAAGAACTGGGGTACTTTCGACAATATACCACACGAGGGCTACTACACTCAGGATCAAGTACGCGACATCATACAGTATGCCGCCGACCGTCACATCACCATAATTCCCGAAATAGACCTGCCCGGCCACATGATGGGTGTGCTCTCTGCTTATCCCGAACTTGGGTGCACCGGTGGCCCGTATGAAGTATGGCCCACATGGGGTGTGAGCGAGGAAGTGCTCTGCGTAGGCAATGACAAGACCCTCGAACTGATTGACGACGTGCTCAACGAAGTGGTTGATCTCTTCCCCTCCGAATATGTACACGTAGGAGGCGACGAATGTCCCAAAGTGCGCTGGAAAGAGTGCCCCAAATGCCAAGCCCGAATCAAAGAATTAGGCATCAAGGGAGATGACAAGCACTCCGCCGAAGAGTATCTCCAGAGTTATGTGATCAACCGCGCCGAGAAGCTCCTTAACAAACGTGGCCGCAAAATGATAGGCTGGGACGAGATTCTGGAAGGCGGCCTCAGCCCCAACGCCACGGTGATGTCATGGCGAGGCGAAGAGGGTGGACGCGAAGCCGTGCGTCAAGGTCACGATGCCATCATGGTGCCCAACAACTACTTCTACTTCGACTACTACCAGACAGAAGACACCTCCGAAGAACCTTTGGCCATCGGTGGATGCGTGACAGTGCCCCACGTATACTCCTACAACCCTCGTCCAGAAGGCCTCACCCCGGAGGAGCAGTCACACATTCTCGGCATTCAGGCAAACGTCTGGACCGAATATATGAAGAATTTCCGCCACATAGAATATATGGTACTCCCCCGCATGGCTGCGCTCAGCGAGGTACAGTGGTCGGATCCCGCGTCGAAAGACTACACCGACTTCACCAACCGTCTCCTGAATCTGATGAAGATCTATGATCTGGAGCACTACAACTATGCCCGTCATTTATTTGACGTGCGCGCGGAGTTCACACCCGACACCGCGACCGGCAATGTGATCGTCACCCTCCACACCATGGGCGACACCCCCGCATATTACACCCTTGACGGTTCGAAGCCTACCACTGCATCGACTCTCTATACCGGTCCCTTCGCCATCAACAGCGATTGCACACTGACTGCCGCTGCATTTCCTGACGGAGTGCGCACCCATGCCATAACTCAGGACTTCCACTTCAATAAGGCCACCAACCGCGCCATCACCCTGCTCACGCCCACCCACTCCAACTACACATATGGCGGTGCTCCCACTCTGGTGGACGGCATTCGCGGCGTAGGCAATATCCGCACAGGCCGTTACCTCGGTTTCAACAACAATGATCTTGAGGCTATCATTGATCTTGGCTCCGAGCAGGAACTGAGCAAGCTTACCGTAAGCACCTATGTAGACCGCGATGACTGGGTGTTCAATGCCCGCGGTTTGAAATTCTTGGTATCAGCCGACGGTAAAGAATTCATCGAAGTAGCAGCCGAAGAGTATGAACCGGCCACACAGGACTCACCCAAAGGCATACAGGTGCATACCCTCACATTTGATCCTGTCAAGGCCCGCTACGCTAAAGTGATTGCGGTTTCCGAAAAGCAACTCCCTGAATGGCACGGCGGACACCCGGCTCCCGCCTTCCTCTTTGTTGACGAAATCGCCATCGACTAAGCTCCCTGGCACTTGTCATAAGATACAATAAGGACTTATAGGGCACACAAATCCCTATAAGTCCTATCTTATTTTATGGTAAGTTTAAGGCCGGCAGAAACGGTGAATCCCGGCATGGGATAGCCACGGTTGATCGTATAGCGCGCATCGGTCACGTTATCAAGATCGGCCCATAGCTGCACGAAGCGGCAAGGAGTGTAAGCCGCACGAAGATTCAGCGTAGCATAGCTCTGCAACTGATAATCCTGCGCCACGAAGAGCAGCCCCACCCCTTTCAATCCGGCATCGACGTGAAGCTGCTTCAGCAGATCCCAGCCAAGGCCGAGATAATACTGGTGCTGCGGAGCACCGGTGAGATCGTCAAGCGAAGTATGCAGATAACTGTATGTGGCCCATAGATGCAGACGGTCAATGGGGTGACTTTTGGCCGCGACCTCAATACCCTTGTTGATAAAATGACCGGTGTTGACGTTATGTTGGTCTACAGTCTGAATCATGTCACGGCCACGACTCATATATCCGGTAAGCTCAACCTCCAGCCATCGGCCAAACTGGCGCCCTACACTCACTTCATAGTTAATCATATTCTCCGGCTCCAGATCGGGGTTAGCCTGACGATATAGATAGAGTTCGCGGAATGAAGGGTTGCGATAGCCTGCAGCTACCGAAGCTTTCACGCTCCAACCCCGCGCCGGCACATATGTGACACCGCCTTGTGGAACTACACGCGTGCGGAACAGCGAACTGCATGCCACCCTAAGCCCGGCATTGAGCATGATACGGTCTGACCAAAGCAATTGCGACAGCGACAGATATGGAGAATATTCCGTAATGTGTTTACGGTCCATCGTGGCCATGGAGCCTGGAGCGTGCTCCTTGCCACCCGACACCGGCACACGGCCTGAATAGACATCGAAATCGAATCCTGCGGTGGCCGATGCTCCGGTCCATAACGGGAAACTCTGGTTAGCAATAGCACCGATGCGATCATCCAGACTATGGAAACGCCGTGGATCAGCCACAAAATGGTTGCCATAGCTATAATAAACACGAAGCGAACCGCCAACAGGACCATAACTATCGGTCAAAACCATAGATCCCTCGCCTCGCACAATCGTCTGGCGATATATATCGGTTGATTCCGGATCGGAAAGGCGGGGATATACGGGATCATTGCCGCGGAAACGCATAAGCGAATATGTGGCCCGTAGTTTCCAATGACGGCTGAACTCATAGGCCACTGAAGCATAACCGTTGGCTTGCCGGAAATCGAAATTCTTCTTCACGCCGTCAGTACGGTCATAGGCAAGTGAGAGCAGACCGGACATGCGGCCCGCACGACCTTCGGCAGTGAGAGCGTTCTGCCAAGTGTTGAAACTTCCATATTCAGATGACAGGGTTACGGACCCGCCACGCCGCGTCGCTTCACGGGTGATCACATTAATCACTCCACCCATGGCATTTGAGCCATAGAGCACCGACGCCGGCCCGCGAAGCACCTCCACACGCTCCACATAATCCGTCTGGTAGAAGTCGGCAACATGGTGTGAAAAAACTCCAGCAAACTGCGGCTGTCCGTCGATTAGCATCAGCACGGCATTGGTGGGCGAGCCACCCACCCCACGGATCTTGATGCCGCCTGATCCACCGTTGCTGATACCGAATCCATAGACATTACGTTGCGACACAAACAGGCTCGGCACCATGCCTGACAGTGCGCTCAGCAGTTGAGGAGATCCAGCTCCTTCAATGCGCCCCTGCCCAACAGCCGATACAGAATACGGCATACGCTCACTGACCACAGCCGCATTAGTCCCAGTCACCACAACCTCATGCAACCGCCCATTCATGGCCGTGGAATCAGCAGACTCGGCCGCATACACGGCCGGCACGGAATACGCCGACAGCAATACGGCCGAGAGAATAATCAGGTGCTTCATGGATCAGTCCAGACTCACGAGTCGGTAAGTCTGCGAGCCGAGGCCTATGCTCTCGCCATAGTCAAGAGTATGCATGCCGTGACGGGAGTCGATGCGCTCGATCAAGTGTATCTTGCCGTGGTCCGACGACTGACGCACCAGGTCAGTACAAGCCTTGTCAAGAGCAATCGGGTCGAGTGAAGCAAGAATACCGATATCACCCATCTTCGGATCTTCAGGGCTGGAATCACAGTCGCAATCAACGGAGAGATTGTTGGCTACATTGATATAGAGGATATTGTCTCCACAGTGATCGGCCACAGCCTTAGCGGCTTCAGCCATCGATTCCAGAAACATATCTTGCTCAGCGCGATTCTTCCAGATTCCGTCAGCAGTTTCAATCTTTCCGGCTGTATGGATATAACTCTTGCCATTTGACGAAGCTATGCCGATCGACATATTCTTGACAGCTCCGCCGAAACCGCCCATGGCATGGCCCTTGAAGTGCGATAGAATTACGGTGAAGTCATAGTCGGGATAATGCGAGCCAACAATGTCATATTCCAGATGCTTACCACCTTCAACAGGTAGTTTCACCTCGCCGTCGGCATCCATAATGTCGACAGGAGCAATCGCGGTAAACCCATGTTCCTCCGCAGCGCGCAAATGATCTTCAGTGGAAAAGCGGCGTCCGGTGTAGGCCGTATTGCACTCCACAATAGTGCCGTCAACCAATTTCACAAAGTCAGCTATCAGCGCAGGCTGGAGAAAGTTGTGTCCTCCGGGTTCACCGGTCGAGATCTTAACAGCCACCTTGCCGTTGGCCTCGCGACCCAGCGCTTTATATATTTTGACGAGAGATTCTGGCGAAATATCGGTGGTCATATATACGACCGACGAATCCTCAACCTCGCCGTCGGCGGCTGAGACCTGAGTTCCGTTAGTTGAGGTGCCGCCTGCACAAGCGGTCATGAAAGCCAGTCCGGCGATCATTGTGGTTGCAAAAGAGAGTTTCATCACTTTATTATGATTGGTTTAACTTAATTACGCGACAAATTTACTAAAATAATCCGATACTGATTTACCATTTTTGCTGATTTTCAACGTTTCCGACATCAAATAATAAGATCTGCCCCGAAGAGCAGATCTCATCATAAAACTAAAACGATATTTCAGTATCTATCAGCTCAGTTTGTGGATCACCAGACCGGAGCGGAGCTTAGGTTCGAACCATGTGGTCTTGGGAGGCATGATAGCACCGGAATCGGCAATATCCATCAGCTGCTTCATCGACACGGGATAGAGGGCCAGAGCTGCAGCCATCTCGCCTGAGTCTACACGGCGTTTCAGCTCTTCAAGACCGCGGATACCACCAACAAAGTCAATGCGTTTGGAGGTACGCAGGTCATCTATACCGAGCAGATCACGGAGGATCAAGTCTGAACTTATGGTCACATCAAGCACTCCGATAGGATCATTGTCATCATATCGACCGGCGCGCGCGGTGAGGGAATACCAGCGTCCGGCAAGATAGAGCGAGAAATTATGGAGAGCTGCAGGGTGATAGACCTCGGTTCCTTTGTCTTCAACGATGAAGTCATATTCGAGCTTCTCAAGGAACTCAGCAGGAGATAAACCATTGAGATCACGAACCACGCGATTGTAGTCGATGATCTGGAGATGGCTCGACGGGAAGGCCACGGCCAGGAAGTAGTTATATTCCTCCTCGCCGGTGTGGTCGGGATTGTTTTGAGCCTTTTCGTGACCAACAAGAGCGGCAGCAGCTGTGCGGTGGTGACCGTCGGCAATATACATGGCCGGGATCTTCTCGAACTCTTCGGTGATACGCTTGATCAGCTTTTTGTCAGAGATCACCCAGAAGTGATGTCCAAATCCATCGGGAGCGGTGAAGTCATATTCGGCGGGACCGGCAGTCACAGTTCGTATGATTTCATCAAGTGTCTCATTGTCGGGGAATGCAAAGAATACCGGCTCGACATTGGCGTTGTTGACGCGCACATGCTTCATGCGGTCCTCCTCCT
>CAZKRV010000071.1:0-9907 GCA_964555345.1 uncultured Bacteroides sp. | reverse complement strand
CTATAACGGCACCAAGATCGTGCCTCTGCAGTTCCTCAAGGCCGTGCTCCCCAATCCTCAGGATCTCGGTGAGAACTATCACGGCGAGACTTCCATCGGTTGTCGCATATCCGGTAAGGATAAGGCCGGCAAGCCGCTCACCTATTATATATTCAACAATTGCTCGCACGAGGCTGCCTATCGCGAGACCGGCATGCAGGCTGTGAGCTATACCACCGGTGTCCCCGCCATGGTCGGCGCCATGATGTTCCTGACCGGCAAGTGGGTGAAGCCCGGTGTGCACAATGTCGAGGAGTTCGATCCCGATCCCTTCCTGGAACAGCTTGCCCTCAACGGCCTGCCATGGGAGGAGATCGTCGGAGGTGATCTTGAAGTCGACAAACTCGGATAATTCCAATATTGTTTTACCATAAAATCTTATACTTTATGAACAAACCTTATGTGCTCGGCATCGACATAGGCGGCACAAACACGGTGTTTGGCATCGTCGACGCGCGTGGTACTGTAATTGCCTCCGGTTCCATCAAGACCAAGAAACACGAACAATTTTCGGACTATATCGACGAACTCTACACCGAAGCCTCCAAGCTGCTTGTGGCCCACGATGCAGTGGGCAAGGTGGCCGGCATCGGTGTCGGTGCGCCTAATGCCAACTACTACACCGGCAATATCGAAGATGCCGCCAACCTGCAGTGGAAGGGCAACCTCCCTTTGGGCGCCATGCTCGAAGAGCGCTTCGGAGTGCCTGTGGCCGTGACCAACGATGCCAATGCCGCCGCTATCGGCGAGATGACCTATGGCGCTGCCCGTGGCATGAAAGATTTCATCATGATCACTCTCGGCACCGGCGTTGGTTCCGGCGTGGTGTGTGGCGGTAACCTGATCTATGGCTGTGACGGCCTGGCCGGCGAACTCGGCCACGTGATTGCCCGTCGCGGCGGTCGTCCCTGCGGCTGCGGTCGCCGTGGCTGTCTCGAGACCTATTGCTCGGCCACCGGCGTTGTGCGCTCGGCCCTCGAGTTCCTCGATGCTCAACCCGACGTCCCCTCGATTCTCCGCAACATACCTTCCGACGAGCTTACTTCCAAAGACGTGTATGATGCCGCCAAGGGTGGCGACAAGATCGCCCTCAACGTCTTCCAGTTCACCGGCCGTATCCTCGGCGAGATGCTGGCTGACTTTGCTGCTTTCACCTCTCCCGAAGCGTTTATCCTCTTCGGTGGCCTGGCCAAGAGCGGTGAGATGCTCATGAAGCCTCTGCGCGAGTCGTTTGAAGCTAATCTGCTTAGCTTCCAGAAGGGTAAGATCAAGATTCTCCCTTCCGAACTCAAGGAAGCTGATGCCGCAGTGCTTGGCGCGAGCGCTCTCGGCTGGGAGGCTAAGTCCATCCTGCCCACCACCATTGCCGTAAAGTAATATCTTCACAACCTACCTCGGCCGGACTCCTGACTGCAGGGGTTCGGTCGGGGCCTTTTTGATTTTTATGGCGGATAATAATTCCGATCTTATCGACATTCATTCACAGGCGCAGCCTCCACGCACCGATACCGACCGCGACATCGAGAAAGCGTTGCGGCCCTCGGCATTCAGTGCTTTCAGTGGCCAGGATAAGATTGTCGAGAACCTTAAGGTTTTCGTCCAGGCCGCACGCATGCGTGGCGAAGCTCTCGACCACACCCTGCTCCACGGCCCTCCCGGTCTTGGCAAGACCACTTTGAGCGGCATCATAGCCAATGAACTTGGGGTGGGCATGAAGATCACCTCCGGCCCCGTGCTCGACAAGCCTGGCGATCTTGCGGGAATACTTACTTCGCTTGAGGCCAACGACGTGCTCTTTATCGACGAGATTCATCGTCTGCACCCCATTGTGGAGGAATACCTCTATTCCGCCATGGAAGACTACCGGATCGACATCATGATCGACAAAGGTCCGGGCGCTCGCTCCGTGCAGTTGAGCCTCGAACCCTTCACCCTCATCGGTGCCACCACCCGCTCCGGCCTTCTCACCTCCCCTCTGCGTGCAAGGTTCGGTATCAACTTTCATCTGGAATACTATGACCACGAGGTGCTTGAGCGCATCATACTTCGCTCTGCGGGCCTCCTCGGCGTGGGCTGCTCGGCTGAAGCCGCCCACGAGATTGCACTGCGCAGTCGCGGCACTCCCCGCATAGCCAATGCCCTGCTCCGGCGTGTGCGCGATTTCGCTCAGGTCAAAGGCTCCGGCAGAATAGACCCTGAGATTGCTCGCTATGCCCTTGAGGCTCTCAATATCGATCGCTACGGACTCGATGAGATCGACAACAAGCTGCTGCGCACGATCATCGACAAATTCGGCGGCGGCCCTGTCGGCCTGTCCACCATAGCCACTGCTGTGGGCGAGGATCCCGGCACCATTGAAGAGGTCTACGAACCGTTCCTGATCAAAGAGGGATTCATCAGGCGCACCCCGCGAGGCCGCGAGGTGACTCCGCTGGCATTCTCTCACCTCGGCCGCACTCCGTCATCTACCGATCCTACGCTTTTCTGACGACTATGGCAGGTGAAGTGAAATCATTGGCCAAAGACACGGTCATCTATGGACTCAGCTCCATCGTCGGGCGTTTCCTGAACTGGCTCCTTGTGCCTATCTATACGCGTATACTCCTGGAGGGGCAATACGGCATCGTTACCAACCTCTACGCCTATGTGGCTCTGGTGCTGATCGTGCTCACCTATGGCATGGAGACCGGCTTCTTCCGCTTTATCAATCACGAAAAGTGCAAGGAGCCGATGACGGTCTATTCCACCACGCTCTGCTCGGTAGGCACCACCTCGCTGCTGTTTATCGCGCTGATATTCTGCTTCCTCGGGCCGCTGAGCCGCGCGCTTGATTGCGGCGATCATCCGGCCTATGTGTGGATGCTGGCTGTGGCTGTGGCAGTCGATGCGTTCATGGCCATACCGTTCAGCTATCTGCGCTATCGCAAGCGCCCTGTGTGGTTTGCTGTGCTCCGGTGTGTCAACATCGGACTCAACATAGCGCTCAATCTCTTCTGCTTCTTTGTCATCTATGACCCTTCAATCGGCGTCGGCTATATCTTTTTCTCCAATCTGGTCAGCTCGCTGATCATGCTCCCCTTGATGTTGCCGGAGTTGACCGGCTTCCGCTGGAAGTTTGACCGGGCGCTCCTGTGCCGCATGCTCCGCTACTCCCTGCCGCTGCTTGTCCTTGGCATAGCTGGCATCATGAACCAGAATCTCGACAAGATCCTGTTCCCCTTCCTGGTGGCAGACAAGGCCCAGGCCATGGCTCAGCTCGGTGTCTACGGTGCGTGCTGCAAGGTGGCCCTGGTGATGATGATGTTCACCCAGGCCTTCCGCTTCGCCTATGAGCCGTTTATCTTTGCCCACAACAAGGCCCGTGGTGCCGATAAGCTCCAGGCTTACAGCGATGCTATGAAATACTTCGTGATCTTTGCCATGCTGATATTCCTTGCGGTCATGTTCTATATGGATATTCTCCGCCACTTTATCGATTCGGCCTATTGGGACGGGCTGCGTGTGGTGCCTGTCATCATGATTGCCGATGTGTGCTTCGGCATCTTCTTCAATCTGTCGCTCTGGTACAAGCTGACCGACAAGACCATCTGGGGCACATGGTTCTCCCTCATCGGACTTGTGGTGACCGTTGGCCTCAATGTGCTGCTCGTGCCCCGTATCGGCTATATGGGTTGTGCCTGGACATCGCTTGCCTGCTATGGCACCATGATGCTGTTGAGCTACTTCGTTGGCCGTCGCCACCAGCCGTTGCACTATCCCGTCAGGCGCATAGGTGCCTACGTGGCCTTTGCTCTGCTGCTCTATGGCTTGGGCTGCATGGTCTCCACCGGCATGGAGTGGCTCGATATGGTCTGCCGCACTCCGCTGCTGCTGATCTATGTCGGTGCTGTGTTGAAATTTGAGAAAATACCCCTGCTTCACAGATGAAAATCGTGATAATAAGCACATCGGCCACTCTCGGCGGAGCTGCTATTGCGGCTTCGAGGCTGGCCGATGCCCTGCGTCGCATGGATCAGGACGTGACAATGGTTACTCTCGACGGCCGCAGCCGCCTTCCGTTTCTGGCCGAGCGGCTTGGCATTTTCATCTCCAATGGCCTGAGTCGCACCGACCTGTTTCGGGTGTCTACTGCCTCACATGGCGTATCGGTGGCTGATTTACCTGAAGTCCGAGGGGCTGATGTGGTCATTCTTGGGTGGTTCTGCCAGGGGCTGCTGTCGCTTAAGGAACTCTCCCGCATTGGCAAGCCGATGATCTGGACCATGCACGATATGTGGGCGTTCACGGGCATCTGCCATCACTCGCTTGGCTGCACACGCTATCGCGGCGAGTGTGGCGACTGCCGTTTTATCCGGAAGCCGTTGCGCCGCCCCGGCGACCTTTCGCATCGGGTTTGGCGCAACAAAGCTGCTGCCTATGCCGCCACTCCCGTCAGTTTCGTGGCCGTGAGCCGCTGGCTGGCCGACAAGGCTGCCTCCTCGTCGCTGCTGCGTGGCCATCAGCTCTCGGTGATCCCCAATCCGCATCCGGTCGGCGAATATCTCCCGGTGCAGGGCGATGGCAGTCTGATCGTGATGGGTGCGGCCCGCCTTGATGACCCGATTAAGGGACTGGACCACGCCATCACCGCCCTCAATGCCGTCCATGCCGATATGCCTGATGTCAGGGTCGCCTTCTTCGGACGCATACGTAATCCGCGACTGCTCAACCGACTGGCGATGCCCTATACCCTCGAAGGGACTCTCCGCTCCGAAGCGCTTCGCAGTCTCTATCAGCGTGCCTCGGTCGTACTCTCCTCCTCCGACTTCGAGACTTCGGGCAACACGCTGATCGAGGGCATGGCCTGCGGGGCCGTCCCCGTGTCGTTCGATCAGGGTGGCCAGACCGACATAATTGACCATCTTGTGACCGGCTATCTGGCCCGTCACCCCGATACTGATGACCTTGCCCGCGGAATCCGTTGGGCGCTTAGGTCGAACATACCTGCGCAGACGCTCCATATGGCTGCCGAGCGAAATTTCGGCGCCGATGCCGTTGCTGCCAAATACCTTGAATTAATAAACCGGATCATATGAACATATTTCTTGCCGCGATAGCGGCTCTCGGCATCACCCCGATGCCGGCCTCCATGCAACTGACAGGAGGCACATTCACCTTGCCCGAACTCCCTGTGATCGGCATCTCCGGTGCGGAAAGCACCGATTCGCTACGTTTGGCCACCTATGCGTCGCTCCACGGATTCAGTGTCGATCCTTCTGCCGCTCCCGTCGTGACCATGACCCTCACCAAGGGGCAGATTCCTGCCGAAGGCTATGTCATGACCATTGCTGCTCCCGGCGTCAGTATCGAAGCTGCCGATGGCGCAGGCCTGTTCTATGGATTGCAGGCTCTGATGGATCTGCGTGAGGAGTCTGCCGCGATTCCGTTTGGCACTATTTCCGATGCTCCCTCCCTTCCTTATCGCGGCATGATGCTCGACGTGAGCCGTCACCCGCGCTCCGCCGACTTCATCAAGAAGCAGATCCGTGCCATGGAGCGGTGGAATCTCAACCGTCTTCACCTTCACCTGACCGATGCTGCCGGCTGGCGTATCGAGTCAGAGAAATATCCCAGACTCAACACTGTGGCATCTTTCCGCCCTGACTCCACATGGAAGGAATGGAATGCCGGTGGCAACCTCTACGGCGGTACCCACGGCGGCTTCCTGACCAAAGACGAACTGCGCGACATTGTGGACTATGCCGCTGACCGCTACATCACCGTGATTCCCGAAGTCGAGATGCCGTCACACTCCGAAGAGGTACTTGCGGCATATCCCTTCCTGAGCTGCAACAAGTCGGGTAGGGGCAACTCAAACTTCTGTGCCGGTTCGGAAGCCACATTCGAATTCATTGCCGGAGTGCTTGACGAGGTCATGGATATATTCCCCTCCGAATATATCCATATCGGCGGCGACGAAGCTCCCAAAGGCCAGTGGGTGGAGTGCGATGCCTGCCAGGCCCGCATGAAGGCCCTCGGACTTGAATCTCCCGAGCATCTGCAGAGCTGGTTCATACGCCGCGTCCAGGACTATCTTGCCTCACGTGGCCGCAAGGCTATCGTGTGGGACGATGCTCTTGAGGGCGATGGCCCGGCCGACGGCGCCACCATCATGTCATGGCGTGGCACCGAACCTTCGTCGGTTTCTTATCCTGTCATCATGACCCCCGGACGTTACTGCTACCTCGACTCTTATCAGGACGCTCCTTTCAGGGAGCCTGAAGCTATCGGAGGCTACACTCCGCTGCGCAATGTCTACGGATATCTGCCTGACTCCGCGGCCGCCGGTCTGCAGGGCAATCTGTGGTGCGAATACATTCCCTCCGATTCCCATGCGGAATATATGCTCTATCCGCGTATGATGGCCATTGCTGAAAATGGCTGGACCGGTGCGGCTCATCATGATTATGATGAATTCAAGGCCCGCGCCCTGAAGGAGTCAGACCGTATGCGCCGTGAAGGCTACACTGTCTTTGACCTCTCTGCCGAATATGGCAACCGTCCCGAAGCCGGCGCACCTGTCGAGCATCTTGCCCGTGGCAAGAAGGTCGACTATCTGCAGCCCTACTGGCAGAATTATCCCGCTTCTGGCGAAACCTCGTTGGTCGACGGTGTGTGTGGTGGCTGGAACTACAGTGACCGCCTCTGGCAGGGCTTTGCCCGCAGCTCCGAAGAGCGCGTCGATGTGGTCATAGACCTCGAGAAGAGTCAGCCCATAAGTGAGATATATGCCATATTCATGCAGATATGCCAGCCCGATGTCTGGTTCCCTGAACACGTCGAGATCTACGCTGGCAATAAGCCCGGGAAGCTGAAACTCCTTAAGGAAATCTCGCTTGAGCGCAAGCCCGACACTGAAGTGTCGTTTGTAAAGATGGGGTGGGAAGGCTCTGTCAAGGCTCGCTATGTGCGCTATCGTGCCACTGCTCCCTCCGGTGGCGTGATTTTTACCGATGAAATCATTGTCAGGTAATAATTATTCTCTTAACTTTGCCATGTTATGAACCACTTATCACATATTTCATTCTCGGCTGCGCTACTGTTTGCAGCGCTCCCCGCAGGGGTTTATGGCCAGTCGGTCATCTACCCTGACGAGATGCAGCCCGGTGTGGCCTCGCTCTCTGTCGAAAACGTGGACTCAAAGCAGAAGTATGAGTTGGGCAATGATCTGCTCACTGCTGCATTTGAATCTGCCGGTAATAAACTCTTCTTCATGGGCTGTAAGGAGATGAACCTTGCTGCCGGTACGGAACTCTTCACCGTGCGTCTTGGCAACGGCACTGCTGTGGCTGCTTCAGAGATGACGCTGAAAGATGTGAGGATTGCCGATCTCACCGGTGACCCCGATGCCGCACGTGGCTCGGAGCGCATTGACGGCAAGGCTCTTGAAGCTGACTTCTCCTATGGTGGTCTCGACATTCTTTGGCGTGCTGTGCTGCGTGACGGCTCGCACTATCTGCGCACCGAAATGGAGATCACGGCCAATACTCCTACGGCCATGAACTCGATTGTGCCCATGATCTATACCGTTGAGCCTGCCGAAGGCGTGACCATGCCGGTGGTCGTTGGCAATACCCGTGGCGCCATTCTCGCAGGTAGCCGCATATTTGCAGGTGTGGAGTCTCCTATGGGCATCAACACCGTGGGGGGTGCCGATGTCGATAACTCCAACTTCACCCACGACTCATGGACTCCCGAATCATTCAGCTGGACGCCCGGCGATGACACTCCGGCCGGTGTCACCTCCCTTGGATTCTCTAATACGCAAATTGTCGGCACACGCGGCAATCTCGAATTCGGTGAATCCGGTTCATATCGCATCACATTCTCCTACACCTCCGGTACCCATCGCCTCAACATCGCGGGTGTCGACATTGTCAACCCCGACAATGGCTCCGTCGTAGCTTCCGACTACCATGTCGGTTACACCGGCAATGCCGCTTCCGGCAATACCTACACTCTCAATGTGCCTGAGGCCGGCACATATCTCCTCCGCATATTCTGCGAAACCAAGACCGAAACCATCACCAGCTCCGGCTCCATCTCTTACGACAAGAAGGTATCGGTGCCTGAAGTCATTTCTGGCTCTGATCAGGAGGAAGTCAACATCGTCGGCACCTGGAGCCGCAACACCACTCTGGCTGCCGGTAATACCTGGACCATCAGCGCCGTCGTGGGTCTCATTGCCCCCGGACAGGCTCGTCGTTCCGTATTGGCCTACAGCGAACGCGAACGCGCGGTGCCCTGGCGTCCTTTCCCCATCTATAACTCATGGTATGAACTTAACATCGACCGTAACAATGCCGCTCCTCCTTCCTACAAGGGCAACATGACCGTTGACCAATGCGTTGACGTCGTGGCCCAGTGGCGTCAACACCTCTATGAGGAGCACGATGCAAATATCTCCGCTTTCGTGTGGGACGACGGCTGGGACTCATACGGCACATGGACCTTCAATCCCAACTTCCCCAACGGTTTCACTGAACCCAACGAGGCTGCCATGGCCATGAACACCGGTATCGGTACCTGGCTTGGCCCGGTTGGCGGCTATGGCACTTCCGGCACCTATCGTCGTAACTACTGGACCAACAAGGGCGGAATGCAGCTCAGCAACCCTGCATACTACGATGTGTTCCTCACCTCCTGCTCCAACATGATCAATGACTATGACTTCCGCTACTTCAAGTTCGACGGCATCAGTGCGCAATTCAGCTCCGTAGGCCCTGACTCCGGCACCACCGGCGAGGAAAATGCCGAAGGCATCATCAACCTTGAGCAACAGGTCCGTAAGATCAAGCCCGACATCTTCCTCAACACCACCGTGGGTACCTGGGCCTCTCCCTTCTGGTTCCGCTTCACCGATGCCGTATGGCGTCAGGAAGCCGACTTCGGCACCATCGGCGATCAAGGCACCGACCGTGAGCGCTGGATCACCTACCGTGACCGTCTCGTCTACCAGAACTTCGTACAGAACTCTCCCCTCTGCCCCATCAACACCATGATGACCCATGGCGTGATCCTCACCAAATTTGGTGCCGTGGCCAAAAACATGAACTATGAAGGTGTGCTCCGCGAACTGCGCTGTGCCTTTGCCTGCGGTTCAGGCATGGTCGAACTCTACTGTGACTATTCCCATCTCAATGGCATCAACGGCGGCAAGCTCTGGGGCGATATCGCCGAATGCATCAAGTGGCAACAGAAAAATGCCGACGTGCTCCCCGACATTCACTGGGTAGGCGGCAATCCCTGGGACGGCACCAAAGCCAATGTCTACGGCTGGGCTTCCTGGAATGGTCCCAAGGCCACCCTTGCACTCCGCAACCCTGCTGCATCGGACAAGGAATTTACCTTCACACTGCGTGAAGCCCTCGACATTCCTGCCTACGTTTCCGCTCCGATCATTCTTGAACAGTCGTTTGAAGTTCAAGACGAACTTGAGGGCCTGACACTCGGCGAACCCATCGACCTTGACACTCAGCTCACGGTGAAGCTCCCTGGCTCCTCGCTGTTTGTATTTGACGGCTCCGATTCCTCCACGCAGGTATCGATTGCTCCCGTCGAAGCCGAAGCTACCGCCAAGGCTCCTGCCGGCACCTATGACCTGCTCGGCCGCAAGGTTGACGCTCCCACCCGCGGCCTCTACATCATTGACGGCCGCAAGACCCTCCTCCACTAATCACCAAAATAGCACCGCCCCTTGGGCGCGCCGAAGGTGCGCCGCCTCCCACATAACCGGGTACACCGTCAGGTGTGCCCGGCTTCGCGTATCCCCCCCGCATCGCGCGCCGGAGGTGCGCGGACTCCCGTCCCGTCTCATTCGCTCTCATCG
>CAZKRV010000070.1:3629-10073 GCA_964555345.1 uncultured Bacteroides sp. | reverse complement strand
GCAATGGCGAGGTGGTAAAATCTTATACTGACGATGTGCCGGACTGGGCTAAAATTATCCTTCCAAAATAAAAAAGCGATGAAGTAAATGCTTTCAAAGGAGAGGATCAGAAGTAGCGGGTGAGGGCTACGGAGAGGCGGTTTTCACGGAAAGTCATGCCGCCACGAAGCAGGTCCGTCATGCCGACAGCGCCCTCTAAACTGATCATCCAGGAGTCATACATCTGCCAACCAAATCCAAATTTCCAGGCGCAGTCTACATGTCGCTGAGTGCCATATCGACCAAAAAGATCCAGGCCGTTTTCCTGCCCGGCAAGCTCAGGATTTTTCAATTTTACTTTCCCGGCAAAAGCGTAGCTCATCTCCGGACCGGTAAACACAGACATGACAAGGCTGCTGCCAACAGCAAATGAATAACCTGCCACTACCGGGACTCTAACGCCGACTTTGTAGAGCGACGGATCACTCTCGTCGCCATAGCCGGAACCATCAGCAGAAAACACCACTCCTTTATACGAGTATGTGTCATAGAAGATCGACACGCCCGGTTCGAGATAAAAATTATGGCCAAGCCACACATTGCATACGGCACCGAGTGTGCCGCCGAAGCCATAACGATACATATTCACGCTTCCGGCATCACCATGCCACTTTCCAGGCAAATTCAAATCAAATGCAGCCTTCACGCCCCACATAGGGCGGGTGTCAGGAGAGTTTTGTGCCATGACTCCAAACAGAGAGCAAGCAAATGTGAAAATTGCGACGATCCTTTTCATTTTTCGTGATTTAATTGTGATTTTTAAATTAACGCCAGTACATGACTATTATTGTACGCTATAAATCGGATTTTTTTCTTAACTTTGCAGCGAATACAATCATTATCGCTAACCATGGAAAAACGTATAATTGAATGTGTGCCCAACTTCAGCGAGGGCCGCGACATGACCATAATCAAGTCTATAACTGACGCTATCGAATCGGTGGAAGGCGTGAGCCTGCTCGATGTCGATCCGGGCGAAGCCACCAACCGCACCGTGGTCACCTTTGTGGGTGAGCCGGAGGCTGTGGTTGAGGCCGCATTCCGTTCGGTCAAGCGTGCAGCCGAGCTGATTGACATGCGCCACCACCACGGAGCTCACCCCCGTATGGGAGCTACTGATGTGTTGCCTCTGATCCCGATTGCCGGAGTGACGCTTGAAGAATGCGCAGAAATGGCACGCACCCTGGCCCGCCGCATAGCCGATGAGCTGGAAGTACCGACCTACTGCTATGAAGCCGCCGCCTTCACTCCCGAGCGAAAGAATCTGGCTGTGTGTCGCGCCGGCGAATACGAGGCACTTCCTGAAAAGATGAACCATGAGGGCAAAGGCCCTGACTTCGGCGACCGCCCATTTGACGAAAAGGCCGCCCGCACTGGCGCAACCACTGTCGGTGCCCGCGACTTCCTCATAGCCGTAAACTTCAATCTCAACACTACATCAACCCGCAGAGCCAATGCCGTGGCCTTCGACGTGAGAGAGAAGGGCCGGCCGAAGCGCGAGGGGGGATCTCCGGTAGGCAAGCCGGTGAAAGATGAACAGGGACGCACGGTTATGATCCCCGGCACCCTGAAAGCCACCAAAGCTATCGGCTGGTATATTGACGAATACGGCATAGCTCAGGTGTCGATGAACATCACCGACATATCCGTGACTCCGCTCCACGTCGCGTTTGACGAAGTATGTCGCGCCGCTGCCGCACGAGGACTGCGCGTCACCGGTACCGAGATCGTAGGTCTTGTGCCGAAGAGAGCCATCACCGATGCCGGACGCTACTTCCTGCACAAACAGCAACGATCAACCGGCATAGCCGAAGAAGAAATCATACGCATGGCCGTCAAGTCAATGGGACTCGATGAGCTGACTCCGTTCGTACCGGAACAGAAAATCATTGAATACAAGATCGCGACAAAGCGCACTGGAGCGCTGACCGACATGACTCTGACGGGATTTGCACAACAGACAGCGTCGGAAAGCCCCGCTCCCGGTGGCGGTTCGATATCGGCATATATGGGTGCGCTGGCAGCAGCCCTCGGCACTATGGTGGCCAATCTGTCGGCCCACAAAGCCGGCTGGGACGCACGCTGGAAGGAATTTTCAGACCATGCAGACAAGGGCCAGATCCTTGTGACGAAACTGCTGGCCTTAGTAGATGAAGACACCGATGCCTTTAACGGCATAATGGCCGCCATCCAGATGCCAAAATCGACCCCCGAAGAGCAAGCTGCCCGAGCTGAAGCCATGGAGGCCGCAACATTGCACGCCACTCAAGTGCCCCTGCAGACGATGGAAGCAGCCTTTGAGACGTTTGCGCTGGCCGAAGCAATGGCCGAATGCGGCAATCCGAATTCAGTGACCGATGCAGGCGTAGGCGCGCTGGCAGCCCGCGCGGCAGTGCGCGGTGCGGGGCTCAACGTGCGCATCAACGCCGCCTCGCTTGTCGACCGCAACACCGCCGACAAGCTTGTGGCCCGTGCCGCCGCACTCGAAACCGAAGCCGATGCAGCCGAAGCCCGTATAATGGCAATAGTCAACTCAAAAATCTAAAGCAATACAATGACTGAAAAGAGTTTTCGCGAGGCAGTGGCTGAAGGAATCCCTTCGGTATTGCCGGCACCCAAACCATACGACACAGAAATAAACCACGCTCCAAAGCGAAAAGAGATACTGACCGACGCAGAGAAACGTCTGGCCATACGCAACGCACTCCGATACTTCCCCGAAGAGCTTCATGCCGAACTCGCACCGGAATTTGCCGCAGAGCTGCGTGAATATGGCCGCATATATATGTACCGGCTGCGTCCGGATTATGAGATGCGCGCCCGCCATATTGACGAATATCCGGCCCGCTCGCGTCAGGCCGCAGCCATCATGATGATGATCCAGAACAACCTGGATCCGCGTGTGGCTCAACACCCCCATGAACTGATCACCTACGGCGGTAACGGCGCTGTGTTCCAGAACTGGGCACAATACCGGCTTACGATGAAATATCTATCGGAGATGACCGACGAGCAGACGCTGGTGATGTATTCCGGCCACCCGCTCGGCCTCTTCCCCTCCCACCCGCGCGCACCGCGTGTGGTGGTGACAAACGGCATGGTCATTCCTAACCACTCCGCCCCCGATGACTGGGAACGCATGAACGCTCTCGGAGTGTCACAATACGGACAAATGACCGCCGGATCATACATGTATATAGGTCCGCAGGGCATAGTCCACGGCACCACCATCACAGTGCTTAATGCAGCCCGCATGCGCTCCGACTCACCGGCCGGCATGCTCTTCGTCTCAGCAGGACTCGGCGGCATGAGCGGTGCCCAGCCGAAAGCAGGCAACATAGCCGGAGTGGTGAGCATTGTGGCTGAAATCAACCCCAAAGCAGTGGCCAAGCGCCACTCACAGGGCTGGGTTGACGAGGTACACACCTCGCTCGACACTCTGCTGCCGGCTGTACAAAAAGCCAGAGACGAACGCCGCGCGGTGAGCTTTGCATATCAGGGCAATGTGGTTGACCTTTGGGAACGCCTGGCTGACGAAGGCGTGCAAGTAGATCTCGGCTCAGACCAGACCTCGCTCCACAATCCTTTTGCCGGCGGATACTATCCCGCCGGACTCACTCTTGAAGAGTCAAAAACCATGATGGCCGAAGAACCTGACGAATTCCGCCGCAGAGTCCACGAATCGCTGCGCCGACAGGTCAACGCCATCAACCGCCTAACAGAGCGCGGTATGTATTTCTTCGATTATGGCAATGCCTTCCTGCTTGAATCAAGCCGCGCGGGAGCCGACGTGATGAATCAGGACGGCACATTCCGATATCCCTCATATGTGCAAGACATCATGGGGCCGCTCTTCTTCGACTACGGTTTCGGTCCGTTCCGCTGGGTATGCACCTCAGGACTCCCCTCCGATCTGGAGGAATCAGACCGCATAGCTGCCGAAGTACTCAGCCAAATGGTGGAAGAGGCACCTGACGAAATACGCGGACAACTGCTCGACAACCTGCACTGGATCCGCGAGGCTGGTCCTAACCGACTGGTTGTAGGCTCACAGGCCCGAATACTCTATGCCGACTCCGAAGGCCGCACACGGATAGCGCGCGCCTTTAACGATGCCATAGCATCAGGCCGCATCTCCGCTCCGATCGTGCTGGGGCGCGACCATCACGACGTGTCGGGCACAGACTCTCCATACCGCGAAACGTCAAACATATACGACGGATCGCAATTCTGTGCCGACATGGCCGTGCACAACGTGATCGGCGACTCATTCCGCGGCGCCACATGGGTCAGCCTCCACAACGGCGGCGGCGTGGGCTGGGGAGAAGTGATCAACGGCGGCTTCGGCATGGTAATCGACGGCTCCGAAGATTCGGCCCGACGCATTGACAGCATGCTGCTCTGGGACGTAAACAACGGCATAGCCCGCCGCTCGTGGGCACGCAACGGAGGTGCCATGTCGGCCATCAAGCGCGAAATGGAGCGCACTCCAGGCCTGCAGGTCACCATGCCATCGCTCGTCAGCGACGAAATCATAGGCAACCTTAATCTTTAATATATTTCATAACAAACCTTATCACAAGACCATGATACATCAGATATCACCAGATCGCCTCACGATCACGCGTGTAGGCACAATCATAGACGAACACATGCAAATTGAGCTTAGTCCGGAGGCAGTGCGCCGCATAGAGCACTGCCGCCGGTGGCTCGATGAAAAGATAGAATCCGATCCGACACCGATCTATGGCATCACCACAGGCTTCGGATCGCTCTGCAACATTTCGATCAACCACGACGACCTGTCAACCCTACAGGAAAACCTGGTCAAAAGCCATGCATGCGGACTCGGCGAACAGGTCAAGCCTGAAATCGTCAAGATCATGCTGCTGACCAAAATCATGTCGCTCTCATTCGGCAACTCAGGCGTGCAACTATCGACGGTGCAGCGACTGGTCGACTTCTTCAACAACGATGTGATCCCCGTGGTCTACTCTCAGGGATCGCTCGGTGCCTCGGGCGACCTGGCCCCACTTGCCAATATGTGCCTGCCGCTGCTCGGACTCGGACAGGTGCACTACAAAGGTGAGATACGCCCGGCTGCAGAAGTGCTCGCCGAACTCGGTTGGCAGCCGATCACCCTCACATCGAAGGAAGGTCTGGCACTGCTCAACGGCACACAGTTCATGAGTTCGCATGCCGTCTATGCGATCCTGCGCACACGTCGTCTAAGCGCACTGGCCGACAAGATCGGAGCGCTGAGCCTCGACGCGTTCGACGGCCGCATCGAGCCGTTTGGCGATGAAGTCAATGCCGTACGCCCCCACCCCGGACAACTCGCCACGGCACGCGCCGTGCGCCATCACCTCGAAGGCAGCGAGCTGATCAAGCGTCACAAGCAGCACGTGCAGGACCCCTACTCTTTCCGCTGCATGCCGCAGGTACACGGTGCAGTGAAAGATACGCTGGACTATGTAAGCTCCGTGATCGAAACGGAGATCAATTCCCCGACCGACAATCCCACCATCTTCCCCGACGAGGGGTTGATCGTGTCGGCCGGCAACTTCCACGGCGAACCCATCGCCCTGCCGATGGACTTCCTTTGCCTGGCTGTGGCCGAACTTGCCTCGATCTCCGAGCGCCGCATATTCCGACTGATTTCAGGCTCACGCGGTCTGCCATCGTTCCTGGTGGCAAATCCCGGACTCAACAGCGGCTTCATGATTCCGCAATATGCCGCAGCATCGGTGGTCAACCAGAGCAAGGGTCTCTGCTGGCCCACAAGCTGCGACACCATTCCTTCGTCACAGGGCCAGGAAGACCACGTGTCGATGGGCGCCAATTCAGCTACTAAACTCTGCCGGGTAGTAGACAACACTGAGCGCGTGCTCGCCATCGAGCTGATGAACTGCGCCCAGGCCCTTGACCTGCGCCGTCCGGCCAAAACGTCACCGGAGCTGGAGCAGTGGCACGCCGAATATCGCCGCGTGGTACCGTTTATTACCAACGACACCGTGATGTCGCCACTGATCGAGGCTTCGGTGCAATTCCTCCGCTCATCATCATGCTGATCACCGACATAGGCCTGCTGGCTGGCCTCAATCCGCAGGGCATCACTCATCTGCGCGGCAAGCAGATGGAAACCCTTCACACTATGGCCGACGCATGGCTGCGGGTGACCGACGGACGCATCGACTCCTATGGCCCGATGTCTGCACTCACAGACTCGACCGAGGAACGGATGAGCGCACAGGGAGGCATAGTATTGCCGGCATTCTGCGACTCGCACACCCACATCGTTTATGCCGGCACCCGTGACGGCGAATTCCTTGACAAGATCAACGGACTGAGCTACGAAGAGATAGCCCGCCGCGGAGGTGGCATACTCAATTCATGCGACAGACT
>CAZKRV010000070.1:0-3529 GCA_964555345.1 uncultured Bacteroides sp. | reverse complement strand
ACAGGAACAATATGTCGATCTGGTATGCGACGAAATGCTTCCTGCCATAGCAGCCGAGGGCCTGGCGAAATTCGTTGACGTATTCTGTGATCAGGGCTTCTTCACACCAGAACAGACCGACAGGATACTCACCGCGGCGAACAAGTTCGGACTGCGCCCCAAAATCCATGCCAACGAACTGGCTGTGAGCGGAGGGGTGCAGGTCGGAGTGAATCACAAAGCATTGTCGGTGGACCACCTGGAGCGCATGGGCAGTGAGGAGATTGAACTGCTGGCCGGATCTGACACCGCCGCCACAATGCTCCCCGGAGCTTCATTCTTCCTCGGCATGCCATATGCTCCTGCCCGCGAAGCCATGGAGGCAGGCGCCATCGTGGCCCTCGCGTCGGACTATAATCCAGGATCTTCGCCGTCCGGCGACATGCGTATGGTCTGGGCTCTTGCCTGCTCACAGATGAAACTGACACCGGCAGCGGCGCTCAATGCTCTGACCATCAATGGAGCATATGCCATGGGCTGCTCTGCTGACGGACACGGATCAATAATCACCGGAGGTCCGGCAGACCTGATCATAACGCGTCCAGTTCCATCGCTCGCATTTATCCCATATGCCTATACGACACCGTGGATAAAGCATGTGATGCTACGCGGTCAATTTATATGAAATAATGTTATCTTTTGCTAAAAACGGTCGAAGCTCTTAATTTCGACCGTTTTTTTAGTTAAATTTGCAATCATATTCCCAATATCAAAATAATCATGATCAATTTAATTAAAGAACTACTGAATCCGGGCGATGCCGTGACCCTCTATCTCACAGGCGAGATAGAGCCGCTACGCGCCCGCTTCGTAAAAATCGCCGACCAGGCTCTCGTCGTGCGCGTAGACGGTGGTATTTGCGTAGTGAAATTTGATTCGGTTTACCGTTTTGTAGTGCCTGAAACCGCTATTTCTGCGCATGAAGAAATAGAAAAGCCTCAGCACACTGAATATCAGGCCATCATGGCAGACCCTGAAGAAACTGAGGAAACCAAAGAAGCAGAAGAAATCGCAGCTAATGCAGAAGCCGAACAGGCTGCCGATGCCGATAGCGATTCGTTCTCGCCCATATTCGTACCAAAAGTTGTCGGCCGCATTGACCTTGATGCCATCGTAGACCCGCGCCGCAAACGCTACAGCAATTCCATACGCCCGACCGAAGAAAATCCTCTTGTGCCCGCAGGCGGCACAGTCAACTCAATAGGCCCAGCATTCGGCTTCATTACTGCGACAAATGGCGAAGCCCTCTTCTTCAGCCGCGGAGAGATCATGCAGCGCAACCGCGGAGAGGAAATCCACAAAGGCATGCCTGTAATATTCACTCCCGAGCGCAACAACAAAGGTGGAGTAGCTAAGTGCGTGCACGTGCAGATGACGGTGCAGGAACAGCTCGAATGGATTGAGAAGATAGAGCAGTATGACCCGCGCAACGCACGCCTTCTGGCCACCCAGTTGCTCATGGCATTTCCTGACGATTCAGAACTGGCCGACACACTGAGCACATTTGACATAAAACCATACCAGAACCAGAATTCCTATTCACGCATAGGAGTGCCCGTTGCTGAAAAGACTCTGGCGGCAGTAAGTCACGGACATTATGTTGATCCGGCTGACCTGCTCAAAGCCGAGCAGGAGATAGCGGCTACAAAACCATATGAAGAAGCATTCGAGCAAATAAGCCAGCTGCTCGACTTCGCCATGACAAACAGTCGTCAGCACTGCTATCAATTATTTGTAAGACTCGGCAAGCTATCACGCAACAACGGCGATATGCCGCGTATGCTCGAAACTATTGACCGAGCCATCGAGTTTTACAACAATGATGACGAATCTGTCGGAGCAAAGGCCTATTTCGAGAAACTGCGTCAGAAATTCACTACTGACCCTGTGACCAAGGCATGTGACACCATAATGTCATCGCAGTATGGCAAAACAAATGTGGCCATCTGCGGCGAAAGCGTAGAAGCAACCGCAGAAGTGATGGACAAGATCCATGAACGCCTTGCAGGATTCGACGATTGTGTGTGCGGGCGCCTCGACCTGAATAAGATAGAGATCGACTCACAATTCGAGCGCAACTTTTTCTACCAACTGCTCTGCTCCATTTCCGAGGCTGTAGGCAAGAAGTTCGACACTGAATTCCAGATTCCTGACCGGGAGAAGATCACCGGCGAAGACGTTTCTGAATTTGCCGCCCGCATTGAAGTAAGCGAAGCCCTGAAAACCATACGCACAAACCTGGAAAGTGCACATCTCCACATCGTATGCGTAGCATCTGACTTTGATCGCGTAGTCAAAGGTATCGGCGACGGAATCATCGGAGAAAACTTCATGCGCCACTACATTGCGGTGGCCGAAAGCGGAGGCATCAACCTTCAACTGGTGGCTGACTTCCGCCCCCCGATGGAAGAGTTCACCTCACAGCAATTCAATAAAGACGCGTTCAGGAAATTCACCATCATCAACATCTGAACACATCAGCGATATATAAACGACAACGACCGCCCTTCACGGACGGTCGTTGCGTTATTTTATAGTCAATCACAGAGAGGCGAGCTGCGACTCGAACAGGTAGCGGTAAAGGGCTGATGTCATCAGCGATTGCTTAAGTTCGTCGCGTCGAAGCATATCTGCCACCTCATGGAGAGATAGCAATTTCACGCTGACATCTTCCGTTTCGTCGAGATGCTGACCCTGCGTCAGCTCCACATCTTCAGCCACAAAACTATAGCTGAGATTATTTAAAGACCCGGGATTGGCCGACGAGACGGTGAGCAGACGCCATCGGCCGCCTGTATAACCGGTTTCCTCGGCGAGCTCACGGCGTGCGGCTTCTTCGGGAGTTTCGCCCTCCTCTGCCACTCCGGCACAAAGTTCAGTCAAAGTGACACCGAGAGCATAACGATACTGCTCAACCATAACGAACATGCCCTCCTTGGTGCGTGCTATCACATTAACCCAGGTAGGATATTCCAGCACATAATATTCCTCATGTATCACTCCGGTAGGGAGTAACACGCGGTCACGACGGGCAGTAAGCCAGGGCCGACGCACAAGATATTCACTGTCAAGCGTCTTCCATTTCTTAGGATCTTCCATAATTGATGAATTGGTGGTAACTGGATAGAAAACGCAAAAAAAGCAGTCCATATTGCCATACTTACGATTATTCTGCGTAACTTTGCACCTTTGAAAAAAGGAAAATGAGTATGCAGAAAATCCGAAACATTGCTATTATCGCCCACGTTGACCATGGCAAGACCACCGTTGTGGACAAAATGCTCATGGCAGGCAATCTCTTCCGCGACAATCAAGCCACGGGAGAACTGATTCTTGACAACAACGATCTGGAACGCGAGCGAGGCATAACGATTCTCTCCAAAAATGTTTCCATAAATTACAAAGGATATAAGATCAACATCATCGACACCCCCGGACACGCTGACTTCGGTGGCGAGGTGGAGCGAGTGCTCAACATGGCCGACGGCTG
>CAZKRV010000069.1:0-10356 GCA_964555345.1 uncultured Bacteroides sp. | reverse complement strand
AAATGGCTGGCTCAAGGTACAATCTATCCTGACTGCATCGAATCACTCTCGATCACCGGCACCACCATCAAAAGCCATCACAACGTGGGTGGCCTCCCCGAAAAGATGAACCTGCGCCTGTGTGAACCTCTGCGCCTGCTTTTCAAAGATGAAGTGCGCGCCGTGGGCCGTGAACTGGGCATACCCGAACGACTGATCTCCCGCCACCCCTTCCCCGGACCGGGTCTGGCAGTGCGCATACTCGGCGACATCACCCCCGAGAAAGTGGCTGTGCTTCAGGAAGCCGACCACATCTTTATTCAGGGGCTTCGCGACTGGGGCCTGTATGACAAGGTTTGGCAGGCAGGCGTGATCCTTCTGCCGGTGCAGAGCGTAGGTGTGATGGGCGACGAACGCACCTATGAGCGCGCAGTAGCCCTCCGCGCCGTCACCTCTACAGACGCCATGACCGCAGACTGGGCGCACCTCCCCTACGAATTCCTGGCCAAGGTGAGCAACGACATCATCAACAAGGTACGCGGAGTCAACCGCGTCTGCTACGACATCTCGTCCAAGCCACCGTCCACAATAGAATGGGAGTGATCGTAAGTATCACACGAAGCTAACAATAATCTATCAAACAGTCGTCTACAATATTTACATAAATAAAGTAGACGACTGTTGTTCTAACAGATGATACCCTTTTTAAACGTGGTGCTGAAAGGAATATTGAAATTATGGGGAAGCGATATATGAAAAATGGCTACTATTCGAAAAGATCAGATTAAAATCTCATCTTCGGAAAGATTCCCTTCAATAAACATAATGAAGTATACCGGTATATAGATAATCTTCCCATCAGTCTCCACTTCACGGCTATTTGAAAGAACATATGCCTGCCGAATATTGTAGTCTGGTGTGGACATAAAGCGTGATAACGCGCTATGCCGTTTGTAGTCTTTACCTGATTTTACCTCCATAGGGACAACCGACAATGATATGTAGTCGTCGATAAGATAGTCCACCTCTCCACGGCTGCGATTGTCGTAGTAGAACAGTTTATTGTCGTGCGCTGCCAATTCCGACGCAACTACACATTCGTAGACCGAACCGAGATTGACACTCGCCTCATCATCGAGGACCGCCGTCACATTGTTGCGATACAGTATTGATGTCAGAAGCCCCACATCATTGAGATAAAGTTTAAGAAGATTTTTGTGCTCCGACTCAGCAAGCGGAAACAATGGATTGGATATTGCCTTCACTTCAAGAGTTATCCCTGAGCTAATAAGATATTCTATCTCCTCCTCATAGTCTAACGCCCGCTTCCCCGTCTTGTTTTCTATATCCTTATATACAACACGTTTTTTCTTATTTTCAAGATTGGAGGGTACGAGGTTGTAGATGCGCTCAATCTTGAGTTTATGTTCCTCGTCATACTGTGATGCGTCTGCGATGTACAAATCATGGATGTCTCGCTGCACGGCTCTTACCCGGACAATATTGCGCGTGTCAAGATATGCGTTGACGGCATCCGGCAGACCTCCGACAAGCAGATAGCGCTTGAATAATCCGAGAATATGTTCATGTATTCCTTCGCTGAGGCTCTCACGTCGTTCAAAGTGCGCTCTCATCTCTTCGATAGCATCCCGTCCGACAGCATTGGCAATAAGAAACTCCTCGAAATCCAAGGGGTACATTCTTAAAATCTCTATGCTGCCCATAGGAATGGAGGTGGATCGCTTCAGTGTGACACCGAGCAGAGACCCGCTTGCTACATATGTATATCTTCCCTCCTGCCTGAGAAACTTCAGCATTGTCAGCAAGTGGGGATATTTCTGTATTTCGTCAAGAAATACAAGCGTGTCGGATGCATTCCCAACTTTGTCGCCGGCTACAATTCCGAGTGCGAAATAGAATTCGTCGGTGGTCTTGACGTTCGCAAATATCTTAGGACCATCAAAATCCTCGATCAAGTTAATCTCCACGAGGTTTTTAAACAATCGGCTCCCCACATGGCGTATGATGAAGGATTTACCAATCTGACGAGCACCGCTCACCACAAGAATCTTGTCAGATTTTCCGGATAAATGCTCGTAAATAGTATGTTCAATCTTTCTATAAAGCATAGCTAAACACTTTTCAATCCATATTAGCACTACAAAACTACACTTTTCAATCCAAATACACAAGCATAAACTACACTTTTCAATCCTATTTAGAGGTAAAAAACATATTTTTCAATCCACAGCCCCCAAAAACAACCCCCTCAATCGAAAAGAGACGGTTGAGGGGGCTTGGAATTAGATTTTTTTGCAATCGAAATTACTTCGCACTTGGAGCGTACCAGCCGGATGATGTCTGGTAGAAGGCGGCGGCACGACGCACGTGGGTCGAATCGACTTCTTCAACAGGCTCAGTGTTGAAAGGATTGTCAGCTGTCGGCACGCGGCGGAACTGCTCGATGCGGCGCACCGGCGACAGCACCGTCAGAGTATCGTTCTCAAGATAGCCGAGATTTTCATAGGTAGCAAGATAAGCCCTCGGCTGGAAGTCAGGCGAGAGTACATTCTGGCCGAAGAAAGCCGAATCATAGCTGAACCCGAGCAGTGCGAAAAGCGTGGGCATGATGTCAATCTGCGAGCAGACATCGGCTACTGCACGCGGCTCGATCATGCCGGGAGCATAGATCATGGCGGGAATATGATACTTTTCCAGAGGCAGTTCAGTCTTGCCGGCACTCGAAGCACAGTGATCGGCTATGACCACGAACACGGTATTGTCAAACCAGTCTTTCTGACGGGCCATGTCAAGGAAACGCCCCAGAGCGAAGTCACTATACATTACGCCACCGGCACGCGACTTAGAGTCAGTAGGTATGGATATGCGACCTTCAGGATAGGTAAAGGGCCGATGGTTGCTGATGGTCATGACGTGGGCGAAGAATGGGCCTTCACCGTCAGCAGCCATGCCGTCAAGCGTAGAGAGCACCTTATCATAGGCATTTTCATCAGCCACTCCCCATATGTTACGGAAAGTGATCTCCTCCGGCGCATAGTCATTGACATCAATCACTTTGTAGCCGTTACCACCGAAGAAGGTACCCATGTTGTCGAAATAAGAATTACCTCCATAAAAGTAGACAGGACGGTATCCCATCTCGCCAAGCAGCACCCCGGTGGTGCGCAGTCCGCTGCAGTCCGGACGCTTGACTATGCTCTCTCCGGGACAGGGCGGCAACGAAAGACTCAACGCCTCAAGGCCACGCACGGTGCGGTTACCGGTGGCGATGGCACAGTCAAAGGTGAGCGACTGCCGGGCGAGAGTATCGAGCGAGGGAGTGAGATTGCGGTCAGAACCATAGCGCTCCATATACGATGCGCTCATGCTCTCCATGGTCACCAACACTATGTTGGGACGCACACCTGGAGCCACCACCGCAGTGGAATCTGCCTCGATGCGGCGTTCATTGCGCCCGGAACTGCCATATAGTGAGTGTATATAAGCTTCAGCCTCGGCGGCGGGGAGCGAACAGTAGAACTGCAGATAGTCGAGATGATTCTTGCGGAAGGCATCGTAGAACTTATACACACCGTTGGCCTGCAGTTCATCATAATAAGCATGACCGGTCTGCTGGCACTTGACGGTCTGCGGTATCACCAGCAGAGCCACTGCGGCCGAAACGAGATAGAGAGCCGAAGCGCGAAGTTTCCACCCTCCGGCGGTCAGTTCGGGCAGACGTCGGGCATCAGCGCGGAAAAGCAACCAGGTGGTGATCAAAGTCACCAGCAATACGCCACATGACAGCGGCACCATGGCATATGACTCCATGATGTTGCCGACAACTTCGTTGGTATATATAAGGTAGTCAACAGCTATGAAGTTATAGCGCACATTGAACTCGTCCCAAAAGAAATATTCACCTGCGGCATTAAACCAGATGATAAGCACATAGAGCCCTGACAATATCCAGAACCAGACGCGGGTCCAGCCCGTACGAACCGATGGCACGAAATAGCGCAGAGCGAATCCTGCGGCCCAGAAGCCAAACAGACAGCGGGCTATGAGGGGCACAACCGAGCCATATTCGTCAAACACGGTGTTGAAGCATGTCACATAGAGAAAGGCTGCCACAAGCACTCCGAGGATCACTCCCCCTGTGACGCGGCCATATTTGCGACGGCTCACGGAGATGAGGAATAGCCACATGAACACAAGCGAGAGTATGCCCACGCAGAGATCATTGACAAGACCAAGGCCGAACACAGCCAGCCAGCCGCCGAACCCGATCCCGAGTTCACCTGGTGTGATGGCAGCCAGAACTATCCTGACTATCACGCCCACGGCGAGTATCAGGCCCAAAATTCTGGAACTTACAGACAGAAAGAGTTTCATGACGGATTGAAGCGAAGAGGGTGAACAGGAGCTATGAAGAATTGGCCACGGTCATAGGCCACGGTGCCGTTGACGATTGTAGTGACCACGGTGTGGCCGGTGGTGATGCCGGCAGCGGGAATCCAGCCGCATGGGCCAAGGCAGTCGCTGTCAGTGATGGTGTGGGAAGTTGGCTCCACGATGACCAGATCGGCATAGCAGCCCGGATCGAGATAGCCCCGGCGGTCAATGCGGAAAATTCTGGCGGGGGCGTGAGCGGTACGTTCGGCCACGATCTCCGGCTTAAACAAGTCAAGCAGCATCGGCAGTGAAAATTGCAGATTTGGACAACCGGAGGGGGCGGTCAGGGCATCGCCCTGCTTCTCGGAGAGGAGATGAGGAGCGTGGTCGGTCCCGATCACGTCGATAACTCCATCTTTAACCGCACGGCGCAATGCCGACCGATCGGTCGATGACTTGACTGCAGGATTGCACTTGAGGCGCGTGCCCATGGTTTCATAGTCCTTATCACACCACTGAAGATACTGTATGCACGTCTCGGCAGTGACGCCCTCAGGGCGGTCGGGCTGCGAGAGCAGGCGCACTTCGGCAGCGGTGCTCACATGGAGCAGATGCAGCCGGGAGTTATGGCGGCGCGCAAGATCAATGGCGCGGGCCGATGCATCAAGACAAGCACGGGCGTCACGTATAACCGGGTGCATATCAACCGGCACCGGCTCTTCGCCGAAGCATTCGCGGGCCATGGCCATGTGGGCGGCGATACGTGAATTGTCTTCGGCATGAACGGCGATCAGCGCGTTGACTTCGGCAAAAAGTTCCTCAAGAGATTTATCGGAGTCAACAAGCATATTGCCGGTTGAGGAGCCGAGAAAGAGCTTCACGCCGGGCACGCGGGTATAGTCAGCGCGAAGCAGCTCGGAGAGATTAGTATTTGTGGCTCCTATAAAGAAAGAATAGTTGGCATGACTGACTGATGCGGCGCGAGCCATCTTTTCTTCCCATGCGTCCACACTGACGGTGGGTGGCACGGTGTTGGGCATATCCATGAACGAAGTGACGCCGCCGGCCAGAGCCACGGCACTTTCGGAGGCCATGTCACCTTTGCGGGTGAGTCCGGGGTCACGGAAATGCACATGATCATCAATAGCACCTGGCATTACCAGTGCGCCGCCTGCATCTATTACCATATCGGCCTCCATGGAGGGCGGAGTGCCCTTGCCGGAGGCCGATATGAACTGTCCGTCGATGGAGATCCACCCGGCGGTGATCTTGCCGCGGTTGACTATCCGGGCATTATGAATCAGAATCATTCAGTTACTTTGATTGATACTTTGGATATTTCTTAAAGAAGCTGCGAAACTTCAGGCTCATCACTCCATAGAGTCCTTCGCCGAATATGCCACTGCTCATTTTACTGGTGCCGAGGCGGCGGTTGACGAAGATAATTGGCACTTCGACAATGCGGAAGCCATGCTGCACGGCTGTGAACTTCATCTCGATCTGGAAAGCATAGCCCTTGAAGCGGATCTTATCAAGGTCCATGTGGGCAAGCACGCGGCGGCGATAGCAGACGAATCCGGCAGTGGTGTCGTGCACGTCCATGCGAGTCACAGTCCTCACATAGCGCGAGGCGAAATAGCTCATCAGCACACGGCCCATGGGCCAATTGACCACGTTGACGCCGGTAATATAGCGCGAACCCACGGCCACATCAGCGCCCTCAGGGCCGGAGCACGCTTCAAGCAGACGTGGCAGGTCGGCGGGATCGTGACTGAAATCAGCGTCCATCTCGAAGATGAACTCATAGCCACGTTCCAGTGCCCAGCGGAATCCGGTGATATAGGCAGTGCCGAGACCGAGTTTGCCTGAACGCTCGATCATGTGGACCCGCCCGGGATACTGTGCGATCTTGTCGCGCACTATTGCGGCGGTGCCGTCGGGCGAGTTATCGTCGATGATCAGCACGTCAAATCCCTGCGGAAGGGCCATAACCGCATCAATGATGGCGGCAGCGTTTTCCTTCTCGTTGTAAGTCGGGATTATGACAAGTGACGAAGTTCCGGAGCCTTGTATGTCGGGCTTAATTTGCGGCACTTTGCGGCTTGTAGCGGTTGTTGAGCTCGGTGATCACTTCGTCGGTGATGTCGAGTGCGGGGTTGAAGTAGAGTCCGGCAGCGGAGTTGAGGATAGCATCGTAATTGTGCTTGCTGCTGATGTGCTTCATCACCGATTCGAGCGAATCATTAATCTGCTTGAGCATATTCTGGAGCTGGCGCGAGAATTCGATCTGCTGCTTGCTGAGTGCAGCCTGAGCGCTCTCCTGCATCTTCTGCAGGCTTGCTTGGTCGCTGTCGAAGCTCTGCTGGCTCAGATAGAGGCCCTGCTGATATTTGTTCTGGATCTCTTCGGCGCGCTTGCTGATGCGTGAAGCGTGCTGGTTTTCCTCAACGGCCAGACGATACTGAGCCATGGAGTCTGCGGCGGCATATTCGCGGAAGAGGGTGTATTCAGTCTGAATGCGGGCCATATCGACATAGCGCACATACTTGGCCAGTGCGGTTTCGCGGAGAGCGTCTTCGGTCGAGGAGATCGAGTCGGGTTGATTGCCGGCTGCGGCTTCAGTGCTCTGTTTGGAATCACAAGCGGTGAAGGCCAGAGAGAGGCCCATCAGAAGCAGGGCGGCGATCAGAGTAATTTTTTTCATCGTGTTTGTTAAAGTAGAGATATTTGTGTTTAAGATTTATTTCATGTCTTTGGCGCAGCCGATGCCGCGTCGCCTCATCTCGGGATTCGAGGCTACGTGGCCCGACGGAAACCGGCCGCCCTTGACAAAAAAGACCTTCACCCCGAGCAGGAGCACGGCGAGAAACAACAGGCCGATGGTCAAAAGCAGCACTTTCATGGTCAAAATTCATGATTTTGCGGTGCAAATATAGGAAAGTTCGCTCAAATTTCGTGCCATTCCAAAAAATATTTGTAACTTAGTGAGCCGAATTAAAATAAAATTAACATAAATATTCAAATTTTAATCCCTGTTATGACAATCCGTGATTTGAAACCGGCTCTCATCTGGGGTATTTTCGATGAAATTACCCGAGTGCCCCGCCCTTCCAAGAAGGAAGAAAAGATCCGTCAGTATCTGCTTGACTTCGCTGCGAAGCACGGCATAGCCGTGAAGACCGATGCCATCGGCAACGTGGTTATGAGTCGTCCCGCCGCTCCCGGTCATGAAGATGCTCCGGTGGTGGTGCTCCAGAGCCACATGGATATGGTCTGCGAAAGCAACCACCCCTTTGATTTCGACAACAACCCCATCACCACCGTGATCGATGGCGAATGGGTGACCGCTGACGGCACGACACTCGGTGCCGACAATGGCATAGGCATGGCCGCATCTCTGGCCGCAATGATCGACAAGGATCTGGTGGCCGGTCCCATCGAGGCCCTGTTCACCGTTGACGAGGAAACAGGACTGACCGGTGCCAACAACCTCGGCGAGGGAATGCTCAACGGACAGATTCTGCTCAATCTCGACTCTGAAGATGACGGCGAGATCTTCATCGGTTGCGCCGGTGGTGTTGACACCGTCTGCACCTTTAATTATAAGCGCTCATTTGCTCCCTCCGACTTCTTCTACTTCCGTGTAGACGTGAGCGGCGGTCTGGGCGGACACTCCGGTGGCGACATCCACTTGGGCCACGCCAACGCCAATCAGCTGCTCGCACGCTTCATCTGGGACCTGAGCTGCAAATATGAAATCAGCCTGATCGAGATTGACGGCGGCAACCTGCGCAACGCCATTCCCCGCGCAGCTCATGCAGTGGTGGGTGTACACGCCGACCATAAACACTCCGTCATGGCCGCATTCAACGAATATGCCGCCATCGTGGCCAACGAATACGCAGGTCTGGAAAACACCCTGAAACTCGACATCCAGTCAGCTGAAAAGCCCGAATATGCCGTTGACTGCGAAACCGGCATGGCAGTGATCCGCGCCATCTACTCCGCCCCCCACGGCGTCATCTCCATGAGCCGTGACCTCGAAGGCCTTGTAGAGACCTCGACCAACCTTGCATCGGTGAAGATGAAGGGCGACGACCAGATCGTGGTGACCACCTCACAGCGCTCGTCGGTCGAAAGCCGCAAATGGGACATCGCCAACCGCGTGGAAGCTCACTTCCAACTCGCCGGCGCCACCGTGACCCACGGAGAAGGCTATCCCGGCTGGCAGCCCAACATGAACTCTCGCATCATGTCCATCTGCTCTGACGCCTATGAAGAACTCTTCGGCGTGAAGCCCGCCATCAAGGCTATACACGCCGGACTGGAATGCGGACTGATCCTGCAGAAATATCCCGGTCTCGACATGGTTTCGTTCGGCCCCACCCTGCGCGGCGTTCACTCTCCCTCGGAGCGCATGCACATTCCCGCAGTAGAGCGCTTCTGGAAGCAGCTCGTGCTGATACTGCAGAAGGTAGGCGAACTCAAGAAGTAAACCACATTAATATATTATAAGGATTGAAACTCCCTACCCTGTCACTGATAACCCTGGCCACCGCCGCCGTAGCCTCCGTGCCGGCGGTGATGGCGCTGGGGCGTGACCGGGAGCCTCAGCAGACAGCAGCGCCGGCACAGCCAGACAACGCACAGGCTACGGACTCTCTGCGCTACACAAGGCTGAGCGAAACAGACTATGCCGAAGTGGCCGAAGAGCTGGGCATATCTACCGCCTGCATCAAAGCGGTGGTGGAGATCGAGACCGGAAACAAAGGCGAGGGCTTCGGCCCCGACAGCCTGCCACTGATCAACTTCGACCTCACCATGTTCAGGAAATACCTGAGACTACGCGGCAAGAATCCGGCAGATTACCACATGACCCACCCGGAGGTGTTCGCCCGCCTTGACATAAAGCGCTACGGCTCGCGGCAAGCAGCACAATATGCACGCCTGCGTGGCGCGATAGAGATCGACACAGTGGCGGCCCTCGAGGGTACGTTCTGGGGCATGTTTCAGATCGGCGGCTTCAACTGGAAGCTGTGTGGCTGCGCTTCGGTGCAGCAGTTTGTGGACCGCATGGGCTACTCCGAGCGCGAGCAGCTTGAACTCTTCGCCGCATTTATACGCGCGCGCAAGCTCGACCGTTTCCTGATACGCAATGACTGGGCGGCATTCGCCCTGCGATATAATGGACCGGGCTTCCGCAATATGCGCTACGACACGCGCCTTGAAGCCGCCTACCGCAAGTTTCAATTTCAAAAGACAAAAGAACCAACGCCTTAATTTTCATATCATCACCAATGAACAAATATCCTAAAATCGGCATTCGCCCGACCATCGACGGTCGTCAGGGCGGAGTGCGAGAAAGCCTTGAAGACAAAACCATGGCTCTGGCCAAGGCAGTGGCCGAGTTGATCAGCAACAACCTTCGCTATCCCGACGGCTCACCCGTAGAGTGCGTGATCGCCGACGGCACCATAGGCCGCGTGGCCGAAACCGCCGCTTGCGCCGAAAAGTTTGAGCGCGCGGGCGTAGGCGCCACCATCACCGTGACCTCCTGCTGGTGCTACGGCGCTGAAACCATGGACATGAACCCCTACTGGCCCAAGGCCGTGTGGGGCTTTAACGGCACCGAACGTCCGGGCGCAGTATATCTGGCCGCCGTGCTCGCCGGCCACGCCCAGAAGGGTCTGCCCGCATTCGGCATCTATGGCCATGACGTGCAGGACCTCGATGACAACACCATACCCGCCGACGTGGCAGAGAAACTGCTCCGCTTCGCCCGCGCCGCAATGGCAGTGGCACTGATGCGCGGCAAGAGCTACCTGTCGGTCGGCAGCGTGTCGATGGGCATAGCCGGCTCAATCGTGTCGCCTGACTTCTTCCAGGAATACCTGGGCATGCGCAATGAATCGGTTGACATGACTGAAATAATCCGCCGCATGAGCGAGGGCATCTACGACAAGGAGGAGTTCGCCAAGGCCA
>CAZKRV010000068.1:0-10569 GCA_964555345.1 uncultured Bacteroides sp. | reverse complement strand
GAGACATTCCCCGTGTGGAGCCTGCCGCTGAAGCACCCAGTCAACATAGCCTATGAGGCCGCTACCGCCGACCTCAACGATATCAACATGATTGACCCCTTCCATCTGGAAGCATACGGAAAGACCGCGATCAACTATAACCGCGATATCGAGATCTTCCCGGTGCTCAACGCTCTGTTTGAGGGAATATACGGAGAAAATCCATATAAATCACCGACCGATATGGGGGTGAACATGGTGGGCTTCTGTATCAGTGATGATGAGGTATGTTGCGAGGCATCGAAAAATGAGATCATACGCCGCTATTTCACCGCACTCAACCGTTTTGCCTTAGGCGACTGCGATGAGTCAGAGGTAAATAAGACCGCACTGCTGCTGAAGCAGGCCAAGATAGACCTGAGCTACCGCAAGACAATAGCAGCGGCGCGCGCGCGCGCCGCTGAAAGCGGAGTGCCATCAAGTGCCATGGAGCTGGCCGACGGCACTATCATCACAGCCCAGACCGGATCGCTGCTCGGCACGAGCGCCGCGCTGATACTCAATTCGATCAAGCATCTGGCCGGCATAGACCATGATGTAAAGCTGATACCGCAACACATGATCGAGCCGATCCAGTTTGCCAAACTGAACTATCTGCGCAGCCGCAACCCGAGGCTTCACACCGACGAGGTGCTGGTGGTACTGGCCGCACTGTCAACCCACGACGAGAACTGCCGCATGGCAATGGAGAAACTCCCTGAACTTAACGGTTGCCAGATGCACTCTACCGTGATGCTCGGCGAAGTGGACCACAAGATCTTCCGCAAGCTCGGCGTAGGTCTGACCTGCGATCCCGCCAAGAAGAAATAAAAATACGACTTAAAATATATGTCAGACGCCGGAGCGCTCTATCTGGAGGCTCCGGCGTCGATCTGTTTCCAGCAATTGATTACAGCCCCAAAGTGGTGAGCAGCCGGGCCACCGCGGCACGCGGATCAGGCTCCTGATCCAGGCACTTGATAAACAGCGATCCGACTATGGCTCCAGCAGCGTTGGCACAAGCCATGCGGAAGGTCTCGGGATTGCTTATGCCGAAGCCGATCATGCGCTGGTGGCAAAGATCCATAGCATCAATCTTGCGGAAATAACTTTCCTGAACGCTGCCGAAGCTATCGCGGGTGCCGGTGGTCGATGCGCTCGACACCATATAGATGAAGCCATCGCACTCGCGGTCTATCAGGCGTATGCGCTCCTCTTCAGTTTCAGAAGTCACAAGCATGATCATAGGGAGGTCATAACGACGGCATAGAGCCTGAAAATCGGTCAGATAGTCATCGAAAGGCAGATCAGGGACAATAATAGCGTCAATTCCGGCCTCCTTGCAGTCACGCATGAGTGGCTCTATGCCATAGCGCATCATAGGATTGAGATAACCCATCAACACAAGCGGCATATCATCACGGAGCTGTGGACGTACCTGCCGCACCTGTTCCAACAGGAGTGACAGTGTCATGCCATTGGCAAGGGCCACAGACGAACTATGCTGTATTGTCGGGCCATCGGCCATAGGGTCGGAAAAGGGGATACCGACCTCAACCATGTCAATTCCCGCATCGCTCAGCGCGAGCAGCACCTCACCGGTGGAGTCGAGATGAGGGAATCCCGCAGTAGTAAAAACTGACAGCAGATTATTTTTCTTTTTCCCAAAAAGGCGTGTTATCCGATTCATATTCATTGTAAGTACGGAGTGAAAGAATAAAGTTGATGAGCATACGCAGGTTTTTAACACCAGGCGACACCTCGAAACGCGAATTTATATCAATGCCTGCCATGTGTGGACGCATGGCCGCCACAATCACCGGGATATCATCAGGACCTATGCCGCCACCAAGCAGATATGGAATATCGAGATCATAGTTTTCAAGTATGGTGTGATCAAATTGCTGACCGGAACCACCACGCAGGGGGCTTTTGGTGTCGAACACAAACATATCGACACACCCCTGATAGCCGGCAAGCGGCTCCAGGTCATCAGGCGAACCTACAGCAATGGCCTTGAACACGGTGAATCCACTTTCGCGTAGGGCGCGACAGAATTCCGGGCTTTCGTCGCCATGGAGCTGGAGAATATTGATGCCGTAGCGGGCACAGGTTTCGCGGATCTCGTCGGCTGTGGCATTGACAAATACTCCCACCCTGCGGACAAACTCCGGGAGTGATCGCACCACCTCAGGGTCAAGATCACCAGCATAGCGCGGAGAGTCACGAAAGAATATAAATCCCATCATCATCGGTGTGAGAGCCGCAACCTGACGGATATTGTCGGCATCTTTCAGGCCACACACCTTAATCATCATTTCGGAATGGAGAGGCTGATTCTTATTCATATATTGCAAGTTTTTTGATTTACCGGGTTTATAAACGAAGCCAGAGCCTGTGCGGGATCCGGTTCGCGCATGAAGCGTTCACCTATCAGGAATCCGGAGTAACCGGCCTGACGCAGCCGGATTATGTCGGTCATGTCGCCTATGCCGCTTTCGGCTATCAGCAGCGCACCGGGACAACGCGCTGATAGCTCTGCACCAAGAGCGAAAGCATGGTTAACATCGGTCGACATATCAGCTAGATTGCGACTGTTGACTCCTATCATGTCGGGAACGGAGGGAGCAACCCTGTCGAGTTCGTCGAGCGTATGGATCTCGGCCAGGATCTCAAGGCCATGACTGCGGGCACACGATGCCAACCGCGCGAATTCATCACGGTCAAGCACAGACGCGATGAGCAGCAGCGCTGACGCACCAAACACACGCGCCTCAGCTATCTGCTCTTCGGCCACAATAAACTCCTTGCGAAGCAACGGATAACCAAGAGCAGCGACTACACTGCGAGCCACAGCAAGATCAGCAACCGATCCACCAAAAAACGGAGTATCGGTGAGCACACTCGATGCGGCAGCTCCGTTACGGGCATAGCCCGATACGGTCTGAGCCACATCGGCATTGCCGTTTATGAGTCCGCGCGAAGGACTGCGACGTTTGAACTCAGCGATAATGCCTGTAGGATTCGCCTTAATCGATGCAACCATCGACGGCACTCCGTCAGGGACCGGAACAGCGGATAACGCGCGATAATATCCCGCCGCACGCAAAGCGTCAACTTCGCGGCGCTTTGCTTCTACGATTCTGTCAAGTACGGTATTCATACAGTGGTTATCAACTATTTATCTCCACAAACTTCCTGAAACATTCGGCAGCGCGCCCAGAAACAATAGACTCCCTGGCCATGGCTATTGCATCAGGCAAAGAAACTTCAGGCTCCAGAGTATTGATGGCAAAGGCAGCATTGGCCAGCACACAGTCAGTCTGTGCCTTAGTGGCCTTACCGGCCAATACGTTGTCGAAAATAACAGCAGCCTCGGCCACAGTGTCGCCACCCCACAACTCACGCTGCGATGCCGTAGTGAAGCCGAGATCGGAGGGCTTGTAGACCTGCTCGCCGCCGGCTGAAGCGACCTTGAACGGTGAGGTTAGGGAAATTTCATCGTAGCCATCAAGAGAATGCACCACAGTGCACTTGATACCCTCCTGCTGGGCTATGTAGTGATACATACGCATCATCTTCAGCGAATAGACCCCGAGCAACTGGTGGCGCGGACGAGTGGGATTGACCAGCGGGCCGAGCATATTGAAGAAAGTGCGTATGCCGAGCTGGCGGCGCGCCGAGGCTACACTCTTGAGAGCAGGACTGAAGAGCGGGGCGTGAAGATAGCACACTCCTGACTCAGAGAGTGAGCGGCGCAACACAGACTCATCGGAGGTGAAACGCACACCATGATGCTCAAGCACGCTTGACGCACCACTCACAGAGCTGGCGCCGTAGTTGCCATGCTTTATGACCTTACGGCCCGTGCCGGCTACCACAAAGCAAGTGGCGGTGGAGATATTGAATGTGTTTTTACCGTCACCGCCAGTGCCGACAATATCAATAGCATCAACATCGTCGAAATCCACCGGCAGGCGGCGCTCAATAATAGCGTCGCGGAAGCCGATAAGCTCATCAAGGGTGATGCTGCGCATGAGGTATACAGTCATGAAGGCGGCGAGCTGGCAGTCGTTGCACTTGCCGTCAGCAATATCAAGCAGCACTCTGCGCGCTTCGTCACGCGACAGAGAGGCGTGATCCATCAGTTTTCCAAGTATCGCTTTCATCTCTTTTCTGCGGAAATAAAGTTTTCAATAATTCTGATCCCTTCGGGAGTAAGTATCGACTCCGGGTGAAATTGCACTCCGTGCACGTCGAAGTCACGATGACGCAGTCCCATTACCATTCCGTCAGACGATCTGGCGGTCACTTCCAGACCCGTTCCGGCCATCGAAGCCTCATCTACAGACCAGGAGTGATAGCGCCCGGCCTTGAACGTCTGCGGCATACCATCAAAGATATAGTCATGGCCGACCACCTCAACATCAGAAGCGATGCCGTGGCACACGTCAGGCATGTTGAATATACGTGCGCCGAAATGCTCGGCAATGGCCTGATGTCCGAGACATACACCGAATATCGGTTTCTGCGAGGCGTATTCTGCCAGTAGTCCAGGTAAGATGCCTGCTTCGGAAGGTATGCCGGGGCCCGGAGATATGATAATCTTGTCGAACTGCGCGATTTCAGGCAGAGAGATGCGGTCATTGCGCACGACGACAGGCTCACAGCCGAGCGAACGCACGGCATGGACGATATTGTAGGTAAAGGAATCGTAATTGTCAAATATAAGTAAGCGCATATAGCTGTGATTTTTAGGCATTAAACATTAAACGATTCTGCATAGCCGACGGAAGCGGCCAGAGCGCCGAGTTTATTGACGGTTTCCTGAAGTTCATTTTCAGGCACCGACCGTGCCACAATGCCGGCTCCGGCCTGTGAGTAGAGGGTGCCCCCGAGACTAAGGAAGCTACGGATAATAATGGCCTGATTGAGAGATCCGTCAAGTCCAATCTGGCCAATGCAGCCTCCGTATACTACCCTGGAGTGCGGCTCAAGTTCGTCAATGATCTGCATGGCGCGAACCTTAGGCGCTCCACTGAGGGTACCGGCAGGGAAAGTGTCGGCAAATAGCGACAGAATGTCGGCATCGGGCGGCAACGTAGCCTTGACCCTCGACACCATGTGGATCACATGAGAATAGAAACTGATGCGCTTGAGGAAGTCAATCTCCACCTTGCCGCCACGCCGGCTCAGGTCGTTGCGGGCAAGGTCGACAAGCATGATGTGCTCGGCATTTTCCTTCTCGTCACGGAGCAGCGCCTCAGCAAGCTCATGATCGCGGGCATCATCGCCTGTGCGCCTGAAAGTGCCGGCGATCGGGTCAATGTAGGCCACACCGTTTTCAACCCGCAGATGAGTTTCAGGCGATGATCCGAAGATACGGAACGTGCCAAAATCGAAATAGAATAGATAGGGCGATGGATTGACCGAGCGCAATGCACGATACACATTGAAGTCATCGCCTGTAAAAGCTTGAGAAAAACGCCTCGACAACACGACCTGAAACACATCGCCACGTCGTGCATGAGCTATGCCCTTGCGCACCATGTCACAGTAATCGGCATCGGGTATGGCCGGTACCGGATCACCGGCAGCATGAAACGGATATTGCGGCACGTTGGTGCTGTGAAGCATGGCCACAATGGAGTCGATACCCGACTCCGCATCCGGGGCTGTAAGGTGTTCCACAATGGTTATATTGTTGCGGAAATGATCGAAACAGATGATGTAGCGGAAGAGGATATAGTACATATCGGGGACCTGACTGAAACGCTCTTCGCGTGGCGAGATACTGACACTCTCAAAGTAACGCACGGCATCATATGCCGTGAAGCCGAGCAGACCGGGAGTTGAGGCACTCCCCTCAACTGACAACTCTCCTATAAATCCGCGCAGCGCATCAATCACAGCGCGCCCCTCCACTCCATGAGTAATAACGGATTCGCGACCGGGCAGAGTGACGGTAACGGATCCGTCATTGTCAACACGAAAAGCGGCCATAGGGTCAATGCCTACGTAGCTCATGGCATTGTGGGCGGTATGGAAATCAGAACTTTCAAGCAACGCAGATTCGGGATAGAGGTCGCGTAGTTTGAGATATACGGCCACAGGGGTCTGGAGGTCGGCCGGAATAGTGCGGGTATTGATGTAGAGTTTCATTTGCTGAGATTGCTTATATAGGTTGACATGTCTTTATCACCACGACCGGACAGGTTGACCACAACCACCTGATCAGGCGCAAAGCTGACGCGGCCAAGCGCAGCCAATGCGTGGGCCGACTCAAGTGCCGGAATTATGCCCTCGGTGCGGGTGAGAAGCATAGCGGCTTCAAGCGCCTCGGAGTCGGTCACGGCCACAACTTCTTCCCTACCACAACTGGCCAGGTGGGCATGGAGCGGGCCAATGCCCGGATAGTCCAAGCCGGCCGAGATAGAATAAGGTTCGATGATCTGTCCATCGGCCGTCTGCATCACCAGAGTGCGTGCTCCGTGGATTATACCTTCGGATCCGGCCTGAATGGTGGCGGCGGTCATGCCGCTGTCTACACCCAATCCGGCAGCCTCGGCAGCGATGAGCCTCACTTTCGGATTATCAATGAAATGATAGAATGCTCCGGCGGCATTGCTGCCTCCGCCAACGCATGCGATCACAGCATCGGGATAGTCGCGGCCCGTCTGCTCCAGAAGCTGCGTCTTCATCTCCCGGCTGATGACCGACTGGAAGCGAGCCACCATCGCGGGATAGGGATCGGGACCTACAGTGGATCCGATGACATAAAAACTGTCAGGGTGACAGCACCAGTAGCGTATAGCCTCGTTGGTGGCATCTTTGAGGGTTTTGTTGCCGGAAGTGACAGGATTAACCGTAGCCCCGAGCATCTTCATGCGCTGCACGTTGGGCTGCTGGCGAGCCACGTCGGTGGCACCCATAAACACAGTGCATTCCAGGCCCATGAGAGCACAGACCGTAGCCGTGGCCACACCGTGCTGCCCAGCTCCGGTCTCGGCTATGATGTGGCGCTTGCCCATACGCATGGCAAGCAGGACAGAGCCGATAGCGTTGTTGATCTTATGCGCACCTGTGTGATTCAGGTCCTCGCGTTTGAGATAAATGTTGGTACCGTAACGCTCGCTGAGTCTCCGTGCGGGATAGAGCGGCGACGGGCGCCCCACATAGTCTCGGAGCAACTGATCGAATTCGGCATTGAATTCAGGATCATCGACATAGCGATTGTAGGCTTCTGAAAGCTGAGCCACGCTACGATGCAGGATCTCGGGAATGTAGGCTCCACCGAAGCGACCATAATAGCCGCGGGCATCGGGAGCCGAAAGTTTCTGCTGTGAACGGGAGTTATCCATATATTATGTTGTTTTGAAATTTACAAATAAAAAGACCGTCGGAAAAGGGATATCTTCCGACGGTCTGGTCTGTATTGACTTTCTATTTTTACCTTAGCGATGAATAGCGTTGACTCTATGACACCACAAACTTACCGTCGATCACTGACCGACGCCACCAATAAAAGTTGCTTGCATAGTTTTGTGTCATATCCTATTGTTTCTATTGATGTCGCAAAATTATGCATAAATTTTCAATCTCACAAATTTTTTTTAGTGATTCCGACGAGAATGATGAAAAACGATGCGTGTCGTTTCGGTAAAGATAGCATCAAGCGGTGCATCATGTGGTTCAACAGGGACTTCGTCAAAAAGCTGGAAGTCATAGCCTACACCAACGGTAATGGCCTTGGTTTCAGCCAGCAGGCGATCATAGAACCCCTTACCGCGGCCAACACGATTGCCTCGGCGGTCAAATGCTACCCCAGGCACGATAATCATCTCCATCAACTCAGCAGGAGTAATATCGTCACCCTCCGGTTCCTCGATATGAAACGCTCCGAGTTTCATACGCGAGCGGTGATAAGGAAGAAGTTCAAGGTTAACGCCATTGACCCTGGGCAGATAAAACTGCTTGCGGCCACTCCACTTGTCGATGAACTCGCGAGTTGACAACTCATCCGGCAACGAGTGATACATCAGTATCTTTTCCGCCACCATGAAAGCGGCCGAGCGCTCAAGAGCGTCAAATACGCGGCGCGCCGCCTCACGGCGCTCCATCTCAGTAAGCAAGTTTTTGCGTGCCTTGACGCGATTGCGTATATCCTGTTTGTCTTTCATAATCAATCTTCGGGCGCCTGCAGTGGCCAGTTTGCCTCTCCAGATTTCAGTGCCTCTACGGCTCGCTCCACCACGTTGTCACGACGGTTAGAGATTTCGTAGTAGGCAGCGATTCCAAGGGCATCGCGGGCAATCAGCGCCTTCAGGTTATTAACAAGCAAAGGACGGGAAAGGTTGATGTAATACCAACGGGCCGGGACTCCGTGATCGGCAGCATAAGCCACGAAGCGACGGAGCAGTTCGTCATCTGAGGGAAGGAGACGGAGCAGTTCATCGGAGTTTGCCGCCCTATCAAGTTCAGCACGGTGGGCATCAGTGAATTCAAAAGCAAACCGGTGCATAAGTCCGGCATTGATCACCTGAGTGAGATATTTTGAATAGAAAGTAGTGTCAGACGGCACAAAGATATCGGGCATGATACCGCCTCCGCCATAGACAGTGCGCCCGGTGCCGGTAGCGAACTTCAGCGAGTCATCAAACTTCACGCTGTCAGCCGAGAAAGCCTCGCCGGCCAGGTAGCGTTCGTAGACTTCACCGGCATAAAGATCGTTATGACCTGTCTGCCATGGTTTCTGTATGCAGCGGCCCGAGGGAGTGTAGTAGCGGGCGGTGGTGACGCGCAACGCACTGCTGTCGGTCAACTCCATCTGTTGCTGCACCAACCCTTTACCAAAAGAACGACGTCCCACGATCAGGCCGCGGTCATTGTCTTGCAGCGCTCCAGCCAGAATCTCGCTGGCGCTGGCCGAGAATTCGTCCATGAGTACCACAACGCGGTGGTTACGGAATGATCCGCTGCCATTGGCCGAAGAGGCATGAAGCAATTCTCCATACCGGCCTTTGGTAAACACAATCGGTTCGCCCCGTTCCAGAAAGTCATTGGCCATACGTATGGCCACGTCAAGAAATCCGCCACCGTTGCCGCGCAGGTCCAGAATCACGTCTTTGGCACCGGAAGCCGAGAGCATCATCATCTCGGTAAAGAATTCTTCATAAGTATTGCGGCCGAATTTATTGACCTTGAGATAGCCTATACTATCGTCAATGAGATACGACGCATCAATCGAGGTAACAGGGATCTCTCCTCTGGTCACAGTAAATGGAAGAGGCACATCGGAGGTGGAGCGCATCACCTTAAGGTCAACCTGTGTACCGGCCTGACCACGAAGCATTGAGCGCACTCCGTCGGCATTGATGCCTTTGCCTGCCACAACCGAGTCGTCGACCTCCACAATGCGGTCACCGGCCATAAGGCCGACTTTCTCACTCGGTCCGCCTGAGATGATCTCGACAACGGTTATCGTGTCATTCATAACCTGAAACGACACACCGATGCCACTGAACATGCCCTCAAGGTCGGCATTTACATCGTCAAGATCCTTGGCCGGAATATATGCGGTGTGGGGGTCCAGATTCTGGAGCAAGGCAGGAATCGACGCTTCGACTATGGAGTCGAGATCGACTTCATCAACATAGTTATCGGAAATGATCCTGAGTATCTCGCCAATCTTGGCCTCAGGACCGGAGGGCCTATGATAGCCCCGGTCAAGTTTCAAGCCGAGATACAGGCCGATGGCAAACACACCGGCCACCACAAGCGCAGTCAGCGCGCCTGATCTATCCTTTTTCATATCTAACTTTCGAGAGATTCTATAAGGTCACATCTGATGCCGGCACGGGTAAGGAGATCGATCCCGTCGGTAAGCCGGTAAACTTCATTGTAGACCACACGCCGAATGCCAGACTGTATGATCAGTTTGGCACACTCCATACATGGCGACGCGGTGACATAGAGCGTAGCACCCTCGCTTGAATTGTTGCTGCGGGCCACTTTGGTGATGGCATTGGCCTCGGCATGGAGTACGTAGGGTTTGGTGGATCCGTCGGTGTCTTCACACACGTTTTCAAATCCGGAGGGAGTGCCGTTGAATCCATCGGAAATTATCATGGAGTCACGCACGATTATCGCGCCAACGCGACGACGTGTGCAATACGAATTTTCAGCCCATATCCGCGCCATGCGCAAATATCGGCGATCTATGGCAAGCTGCTTGCCCTGTTCGCCCTCATGTTCCATTGTCAAAGATAGGTCTATTTAATTTCAGCCTACAAAATTAGCAAAAATTACTGACCGCACCGACCAATTTCAAGTTAAAAATAAAAAAGAGCAGCTTTCGCTGCTCTTTATGTTTGCAGGGATTAGCCCCCGAAGTCATCGAAGTGGATATTTTCCGGCGGTACACCAAGCTGGTCAAGCATATTGACCACAGCCTTGCTCATGGGGCCGGGGCCACACATGTAGTACTCGATGTCTTCGGGATTATCATGCTCCTTGAGGTAAGTTTCGAAGATAACCTGATGAACAAAGCCT
>CAZKRV010000067.1:0-10610 GCA_964555345.1 uncultured Bacteroides sp. | reverse complement strand
CTGTGGCTCTATCTGGAACCCTCCGCACGTTTTGAAAGGGAAAAGGCTTCAGCCGCCATAGCTTCACTAACATCGGACCCATATGAAAACTTGCTGAACTCTTTGAACGAAACGACTGAAACCTATCACCGCCTATGGAATGTAGCCACGGAACTCAACGGACGCTGGGCCCTTCCCTACAGACCGAATGAACTTACCTTCAATGCCGGGATAAAATGGAGTGACCGGAAGCTTGAAACTTCTACCGACCGGCAACTGCTGTTTCCCCAACAACCGGAGCAAAACGACATCTCCCGCCCGCAGGAATTTATGCCCGAACGAAAATTTGACGTAAATACCAAAGTGGGTTATAGCATCGACTATAATGTTTCCAGCTATTTCCAAGGCGATATTGATCTATCTTACTCATACAGGCATCAGTGGGTACACAGTACCCGCGACTATTTCCTGAGACTGCAGGAGCATGACACATTGCTCCCATCTGTCACCGAATCCATACAACATGCAGGTCTGATACCATCAAAGTCATTTGATTATACCCTTAACGACGATAATCATGCCATGAAAATCGGGTGGCGAAACAGCTTCCCGCCTCTCAGTAACAACAAATATAATTCAACCTTGGGAATATCAGTCAACATGAACTATGCTCCCGGCTCCATCTCTTATCTACAAGACAATGCTGAACATTATGCCAGCCGCCGGAAATGGTTTGTAGAACCCGAGGTTCAATATAGCATTGATGATATCGGCACGTTCTCCTATAAATATACCGCCCGGCTGCCGCAGCTACGTGACTTGCTTGATGTCACTGACACTGCAAACCCACTCTATATCTACATGGGCAATCCGGAACTTAAAATGACCCGTACCCATGAACTATGGCTATTTATCTGGAGACTTTTCAAGAAAGGGCCTGGCATTGATTTTACCTACAGGAAATATGAGAATCTCATTGCCCAGTCAGCCGCTTACAACATGACCACCGGTGTCACGACCTATCGGGCTGTAAACGTAAATGGCAACTGGGATATCACAGGCAATATCAGATACTACAGCAATATAGGAGCCGGCAACAAATGGAATCTGGAATCGACGACCAAAGTCTTTTACCAAAATTCCGTAGACATGATCGCTCTTGACTTAAGCACTGTGCGCAATCTCAATATTGGAGAGAATCTCAAGCTTACGTACAAAATAATGCCTGGAATGGAAATCTCCGCCAATGGCAACGTGGAGTGGCGCAAGGCTACATCTCCAATGGCAGGTTTCGATCCCATCAGCGCCGTAGATTTCGATTACGGCATCATATACCGTGCGAACAAGCTGCCATGGGACATGAGTTTCACAACTGACCTAATGATGCACTCCCGCCGCGGATATGCCGACACACGACTTAACAGCAACGATCTGGTATGGAATGCCCGCGTTGCCAAAAGTATACTTCATGGCAACCTCACCTTCGCCCTTGATGGATTCGACATTCTCGGCAACCTAAGCAATGTCCGCCTGACCATGAATTCACAAGGGCGCACAGAAATACGCTACAACACCCTACCCCGCTACGCCATGCTCCACATAATATATCGCCTGAATCTCCAGCCAAAGAAACAATAAACAGCACCCGTATTGAAAACAAAGCAGCGTGGGTTAGGTGTTATGTTAGAGTATGGACAGTCTGATATCAGGTATCATATTGCCGTTTGCGGGCACCACGCTCGGAGCCGCCTGTGTTTTTCTCATGAAGAAAAGCATACCACCGCTATTGCAGAAAACTCTCAATGGCTTTGCTGCGGGAGTGATGGTGGCAGCCTCCGTGTGGTCGCTGCTGATCCCGTCGATCGAAATGACCGGCAGGGAAGGATTCGCAAGCATCGTACCCGCCATTACCGGATTCACCATAGGCATACTCTTCCTGCTGCTGCTTGACAGCGCGATCCCCCACCAGCACATTGACAGCCGCCAGAGCGAAGGCCCTAAATCACACCTTTCCAGAAGCACGAAACTCGTGCTGGCCATCACGCTCCACAACGTTCCAGAAGGAATGGCAGTCGGCGCCGCACTTGCCGCAGCCCTCGAAAACAGCGCCTATATGCCGATGGCCGGAGCCGTGGCATTGGCTCTGGGCATGGCCATACAGAATTTTCCCGAAGGAGCCATAGTGTCAATGCCGCTAAGAGGTGCGGGCAATTCCCGCATGAAGTCATTTATCATGGGCACTCTCAGCGGCATTGTCGAACCAATAGGTGCGATATTGACCATTCTCCTCGCGTCATTCATATTACCCATATTACCCTATCTGCTGGCATTTGCCGCAGGAGCCATGCTCTACGTAGTCGTGGAGGAACTGATTCCCGAAACGCAGGCAGGAAAGCACTCCAATCTGGGCACAATCGGATTTGCACTCGGCTTTCTGCTTATGATGGTACTCGACGTGCTCCTCGGCTAAAAAGGCACAAGGCTATGATGTGACGGTTTATTTTCGTAATTTTGCAACCGCATCACACCAACAGGCGACATGACTCTGCGAGAATTTGAGCTACATTTCAATGCGTTATATATGCCGTTGGGCATGTATGCGCTACGTATGGTCAATGACGTTGATTCGGCCGAAGACCTCGTGCAGGACGCATTTCTGAAAGCGTGGGAACTGGTGAGCGACGGTGTGGAAATCGACAATTTCAAAGCATGGATATATCGCTGCGTGCGCAATGTATGCGTGGACCATCTGCGCCGGCAGTATCCGAGCGTTGACATAAACCAGCTGCCGGAGGTCGAAGAAGAAGTGATCGACACCTCGGAACGCGATGCCAGAATCTGGCGCGCCATCGACGCGCTCCCCGACAAATGCCGCGAAGTCTTCCTGATGAGCAAGCGCGACGGCCTTTCCGGCGAAGAAATCGCTGCGGAATTAGGCATATCCATCAAGACCGTCAAAAACCAGATGACCAAGGCGTTCAGCCGCCTCCGTGAAGAGCTGTCAGGCGGCCACAAACCTTTCTTCCTGCCTTTTTTATAAATTTCTCATTTCCGGGATAGGACTTTTCAGACGGATCTGCGTCATATGAGACAAAGAACCAATCAATACACGCCTATCTCATGAAAAGAGCCATCACCATCTCTGCAATCCTGATGATTGCCGCAGCTGCCACCTGCCAGGCCCGCCAACCGAGCGCAGGCTACCGTGGATTCATAGAATGGAGCAATGACCTCCGTAGCGACAAGACATGGACCTACAGCAACCGCACCACCACATTCTATACCGGCATGACCACCTCACATGGCTATCAGATCAACCCGATATTTTTCATAGGTGCCGGTATCGGACTTGAAAAGTGCAACAAAATCGACAACTGGATAGCCCCGATCTTCGTGCAGGGGCGTGCCGACCTGAAGTTCGGAAGGTTCACTCCGTTTGCCGACCTGCGGCTCGGTGCCAACATGGCCGAAGGCGTCGGCATCTACTTCTCTCCCTCCATCGGCTATCGCATCAACTGGGGACGAAAAGCCGGCATAAACATCGGTGCGGGACTCACGCTCGGCGGCTACAAGGCCGAATACTACGAGGTCACATATCGTGGGCCTTTCGACTACGAACTGCGCTATATCGAAACAAAGCACCACGTGCGCCCATATTTCTCATTTAGACTTGGTTTTGATTTCTGATGATTGACAATAATATTAAATTCGTGGTCCGGCACTATCGCCGCAACGCGTTCGCGCCACGCAGGGCCTGGACCCGCATGGGCCTGAGAAAACAGAGCGGAACCCGAAGCATACTGAAGATAGCAGCAGCGGCGGCCGTGCTTGTAGCGGTCACTGCCACCGCTGCCGTGCTCATACGCAACGCCTATTTCAGCAACTCCTCACCTGAGGAGATCCGTAACATACAGCCCACACTGCAGGAATCACCTCTGGCAACAGTCCACGCCATAGACTTCGACAATGCTCCGCTGCCTATAGTCATCGACCGGATCAACGAAGTCTACGGAATAGAAATCACCAATCTCCCCGCAGATGCCGGTTCCCACCGCCTCACACTCCACTATGAAGGCAATGCAGCCGAACTTGTCGAAACTATCAACGAAATTCTCGACATTAATCTATTGATCAAAGAAGAATGAGAAGATTGATCATCACAGCAATAGCTTTCACAATAGCAATAGCCGCCGCCACCGCCCGCAATGTCACCATCACTGCCAGCCACCGCCCTGCGGCTGAAGTATTCGGCGAGCTTATGATCCAGACCGGTAAGAATTTTGTATATTCTTCCGACATACTTGACGGAGTCGTGGTGTCGGTCAACGCCAAAGATAAACCGCTGAAACAGGTTCTACGCCAGATGTTCAAGGGTACCGGCATAGAATTCCGCATAAAGGGCAATGACGTATTGCTCAAGCGGTCACGCAGACCGGTTGAGACCCGCGTCAAGGAAAAGGCAACCGTGACCGGACTTAATGCGGACTCCTTGCAAAGCATGCTTGACGAAGTACTCGTGGTGTCCCGGCTCGAGGCCCCGGTGGTAGAGACGGTAGAGATGGGTGCGAAGAAGCTGACAGCGTCCGAAATCAACCATGTGCCCGTGTTTCTCGGTGAGACCGACGTAATCAAGGCCCTGCATATGCAGCCCGGTGTCACCGAGGGAACCGAAGGCATGGCGGGAATGTATGTCCATGGAGGCAATGCTGACGAAAACCTCTACATGCTCGACAACGTGCCTCTATATCAGGCCAATCATTTCGCGGGTCTGTTTTCTGCCTTCAACGTAGATGTCATACGCTACATTGACTTCTTCCGGTCATCAATGCCGGCCAAATACGATGGGCGCCTGTCATCATTTCTTGACGTGCGCACCGTCAACGGATCGCCAGACGGCCACCACGGCTCAGCCCGGCTCGGCCTCACTTCGGGAGCATTCAATATCGGTGGCCCAATCGGCGGATCCACCACCTACAATGTGGCCCTGCGCCGCTCATGGTACGACGTGCTCACCATACCGCTCCTTGCCGTGATCAATTCTGCCTCCGATGATGAAAAAATACGCTTCCGCTATGCGTTCATGGATCTCAACGCCAAGATCTGCCACCGCTTCAGTGATCGCACGTCGGGCCACTTAAGCATCTATTTCGGCAATGACCAGTTCCATACCGGCGACAAGAGTGATGGCAATTACGACTACGGATACTATTATGACGACAGCTACGACTTTTTCTGGGGCAACATGGTGGCCCAGGCCGGCGTCATTCACCGGCTGACTCCGCAGCTTTCGGCTGAATTCACCGCCGCCTACACCCGCTTCTTCTCCAACCTGAAGAAATACGAGTCATCGACCGATAAAGAAAAAGACAAGGTGGTGTTCTCGTCATGGTCCAGCATGAAGACCGACAATAACATCAACGACTGGATAGCCCGCGCCGACTTCAACTGGAATCCTGCCGATCACTCCCGCATACGCTTCGGAGCGAACTACACGCTCCACTCTTTTCTTCCGGCACGCACCTCGCGTAAGTCGAGTGTGTCCGATGTCCGCATCGAGTCACGTGACTCCACATGGAGCTATCTCGCCAGTGAGTTCAACGCATATATCGAAGACGATTGGCGCATCTCCTCCTGCTTTCACGCCAACGTAGGGCTGCACGCCTCAGCTTTCCTGATCGACAAGCAACACAATTTCGGAGTGTCACCACGCCTGTCTGTCAGCTACAATCCGCACGATGACTGGGCCATAAAGGGGGCCTACTCCCACACCGTGCAATACGTGCACCAGCTCTCACAGAGCTATCTGGCTCTCCCTACCGACCAATGGATACCTATCACCGGCGGATTCAAGCCAGAAACGGCTGACAAAGTGACAGTCGGAGCCTACTGGCAATCACCGGAACGCAAATGGACCGCCTCGGTCGAGGGCTACTGGAAAGAGATGCACAATCTTGTTGATTACCGCGACGAATACTATCTGCGTCCGCCGCTCGAAATGTGGAACGCACGTCTCACCTCCGGCAGCGGCACGGCCAAGGGCATCGACTTCAAGTTTGAACGCACCGGCGGACGCGTCACCGGCCATGTAGCCTACTCGCTGGCGTGGAGCGACCGAAAATTTGCCGACAAAAACGGCGGCAAGCGATTTCCATCGCGCTTTGACAACCGCCACACCATCAACATACTCATCAACTGGCAGGTGAGCAAAAAGGTGGAACTTAACGCCGGCTGGACCGGACACTCCGGCAATCGCTTCACACTGCTGACGCAGACATGGGAGGGACCCTCTTTCCTGTCAGATATGTATGAAGCCGACGACGTGCCTCTCAGGGCACCTGTCAACAACTACCAACTGCCATTTTATCACAGGCTCGATCTCAGTTGCACCGTGCGCAACAGCCGCGGATACTGGAATTTCAGCCTCTACAACGCCTATTGCCACATGAACGCCGTGGCAGTGCGCCGCGGACATAAAGAGGTAACGGAATTTGCTTCAGGCAGCCTACACCACAACTCCTATCCCGTATTCCAGAAAGTAAGCATTCTTCCACTGATTCCCTCAATTTCCTACACATGGCAATTCTAAGAAAAATATACCCGATACTGGCAGCGATGGCTCTGACAGGCTGCTACGAGGAATTCACGCCCGACATCGACACCCGGCCGGTGCTCTGCCTCAACTCCCTCATCACTGCAGGTGAGCCGATTGAGGTTGAGGTGACACACACGTGGCTCTACACCGACACCATAGGCGAATACAATCACTCGGTCAGCGATGCCATAGTCACTGTCTATGCCAACGGCAACCGGGTCGGCAGCGACTACCTGCCGCAACAGGGCGACCACATACGCATCACGGCATCGAGCCATAAATATGGCGACGCTGAAGCCGAAGTCACAGTGCCGGTGGCGGTACCCGCGTCGGACGTTGACCTTACGCTGCAACTTTCTCCGCGCAGCGGCATATACCTACTCTCCTATCTTCATGTCATCATGTACTTCGACATGAACATAGCCATGACGATCAACGATATCCCCTCCGTTGAAAACTACTTCCACTATGCCCTTAACACATACGACGACCGCGAATCCGATCACCAGTTCAATTACTCTCTATCGCTCTACACAGGATCGTTACAATACGAATCCGTGCCAATCTTTGCCGAGCATATCGGAGCGCTGGAGTCGGTGATGGGGGCCGACGCATGGGGATTCACATTCTTCACCGACCGCCAGTTTTCAGGACAGAGCTACACTCTCAACCTTCAGTACACCAATACTCAACTCGGCCTATACATACCCCTGGAGGAAATCGACGATCTCCGCGACTTTGGATTCACTGTATCTCTCAGCACCGTGTCGGAGAGCTACTACTATTGGTCAAACTATTGCTGGCAGACTGAGTCCGGACTGACCTCTGACCTGAGCGGACTCGGAGTGGCCGACCCGATGTATGGCTACAGCAATGTGTCGACCGGTGCGGGAGTCGTAGCGGCTCGGACGGTCAGCGACTATCGCATCTCGCTGCGCGATTTCACGATGGAAAAGATCACCGACTATCTGCAAAACTATCTGCAAAATCCAGCCCCCTGAAAAATATTTTGATTTCTCGATAAAAAGCGCTACCTTTGCGGTCGATTTTCCGTGTGATGGGAAATTAAATCCACAAATTTAATTTTGAGTAACACATTTATTTAAACACAGATGAAGACTTTTCAACTGACTGCCGAACCCCGTACCGACCTCGGCAAAAAGGCCACCAAGGCCCTGCGTAACGAAGGCAAGATCCCCGCTGTGATCAATGGCGGCGAAATCGTAACCCTCCCCTTCAACGGCACTCTCAAACCGGGCCAGAAGCTCGTTGAAATCGAAGACGGCAAGGGCCTGATCACCACCGACATCGTCGTTACTAACGAAGCAGTACGCAAACTCATCTACACTCCCGAAATCTTCGCTATCGAACTCGAAGTAAACGGTGAAAAGCAGATGGTTGTCCTCAAAGACATTCAGTTCCACCCAGTAAAGGACACCATTCTCCACATCGACTTCCTCGCTGTTAACGACACCAAGCCCGTTTCCATCGAAGTACCCGTGAAGCTCGAAGGCCACGCCGAAGGTGTGAAGGCCGGTGGTAAGCTCCAGCTCGCCATGAAGAAGCTCCGCGTTAAAGCTATCTACACCGCCGTACCCGAAAAGCTCGTCATCAACGTCGACAACCTCGGCCTCGGCAAGACCATTCAGGTGGGCGATCTCCACTTCGAAGGCCTCGAAATGCTCAACGCCAAGAATGCAGTGGTTTGCGCCGTGGCTCTGACCCGTGCCGCTCGTGGTGCCGCTGCCGCAGCAGCTGCCGGTAAGTAATCTTATCCGACCTGCCTATGAAATACCTGATTGTGGGTCTCGGGAACATTGGCGACGAATATCGCCTGACTCGCCACAACGTAGGATTTATGATATTGGACGCCTTAGCCAAGGCGTCCAATATCTCTTTCACTACCGAACGTTATGGCGACATCGGACGCGGACGCATCAAAAACAAGCAACTCGTGTTCCTGAAACCATCAACCTACATGAATCTCTCGGGCGACGCAGTGCGATACTGGGCCACACGCGAGAAGATTCCGGTAGACCATATTCTGGTCCTCGTCGACGATGTAGCGCTCCCATTCGGAGCAATCAGACTCAAACCGAGTGGCAGCGATGCCGGCCACAACGGACTTAAGAACATTGCCGCCATGCTCGGCACCCAGGCCTACCCCAGACTGAGATTCGGCATTGGCAACGACTATCCGCGCGGCGCGCAGATCGACTACGTGCTCGGACGCTTCACCCCGCAGCAGCAGGAGCAGCTCCCCGCCCGCTTCGAAGTGGCCATCGATGCCATCAAGACTTTCTGCCTGGCCGGCATACAGACAGCCATGTGTGACTACAACAATAAGTAACCGAAGCCAGCATACATCATAATATGGAAGCCAGAGTTGACAAATGGCTGTGGGCCATGCGTATTTTCAAAACCCGCACCGTGGCCACCGATGCCTGCAAGAAAGGTCGCGTCATGGTCAACGACGCACTTGTCAAACCAAGCCGCCCCATCAAGCCCGGCGACGTGGTCAAGGTGCGCAAATCGCCCGTCACATACTCCTTTCTGGTCAAGGCCGTGGCCCAGAACCGGCTCGGAGCCAAGCTCGTGCCTGAATACATGGAAAATATCACCCCGCAGTCCGAACTCGACCTGCTCGAAGTGGTCAAAATCTCCGGATTTGTCGACCGCCGCAAGGGTCTGGGCCGACCGACCAAGCGCGAGGGACGCGAACTCTCGAAGTTCACTGCCGACATATTCGATGCCGAGAGCGACGGCTGGGATTTCGACGATCTTGACGAAGACGACGAGTAAGAATCATATCTATCCTGAAGCAGAGGTGAACTCTGTCATGAATTATTTGTTGTTTTGATAGTTGGCAATTGATATTTTTTTGCTAACTTTGCATACATAAAACCATTACGGAACTAAAACATAACATAACCGACCAGAAAACAACAACAGACCGTCCCGGCGAGATGTCGGGCCAATAAATACCAACAATTAGTACATTACAAAAATCATGGACACTAACAGCAGCAACGAGAAAAAGCCCCGCCGTCCGCGAATCGGTGGCGCATCAGCAGGTCCCGAAGCAACCGACTCACGTTTTGAAAAGGTTCATTACGGCAGTAACAACCGCACTGATTCTGCACCCCGCGAGGATGGTGCCGATGACCAGCAGCCGCGTTCATATCAGCCACGCCCCTACCAGTCGCATCAGGGAGGCTATCAGCCCCGTCAGGGCGGATACCAGCCACGACAGCAGCGCCCCTATCAGCCGCGCTACAATGCCCAGGGCGGCGAAGGCGGCTACCAGCCCCGCTACAACAACAATCGCTACAATTCTCAAGGCGGCAGCAACTCTCAGGGAGGCTACCGTCCCCGATATAATCAGGATGCCGATGGCGAAGGCGGATATCAGCCGCGCCAGCAGCGCCCTTATCAGCCCCGTCAGCAGCAGGGCGGATACCAGCCACGCCAGCAGCGCCCCTACCAGCCCCGCTACAATGCTCAGGGCGGCGAAGGCGGCTACCAGCCTCGCTACAACAACAACGGCCCGCAGGGTGGCAACCGCTACGGCCATAACAACCAGAATGGCGGCAACCGTCGCTACAACAATCAGGGCGCACGCTACAACAACCGTGGCGGCAACTCATTCCCCCGTCCCGGCAAGAGCTTCACTCCCCGCCCCAAGCGCATCGAGTACGAACAGCCCGAAATCGATCCCAACGAAGAAGTACGCCTCAACAAGTTCATGGCCAACGCCGGCATCTGCTCGCGCCGTGAAGCCGACGAATTTATCCAGAAGGGGCAGGTTAAGGTCAATGGCAACGTAGTCACCGAACTCGGCACCAAGATCACTGCCAAAGACATTGTTGAATTCAACGACAAGGTGGTGATGTCGGAACGCAAATGCTACGTGCTCCTCAACAAGCCCAAAGACTGCGTGACCACGAGCGACGATCCGAACGGACGCCTCACCGTCATGGATCTGGTCAAGAATGCCTGCGAGGAGCGCATCTACCCCGTCGGACGACTTGACCGCAAC
>CAZKRV010000066.1:0-10801 GCA_964555345.1 uncultured Bacteroides sp. | reverse complement strand
ACTTCGAAAATCCCTGGGGCAAGACAACTCCCAAAGATGTGGTCAAGATGATGAGCCAGTTGCTTGATAGCGCCGTATTCCCCGGTGCGCAGGGCGGTCCGTTGGAACACGTGATTGCGGCTAAGGCCGTTGCCTTTGGCGAAGCTCTCACTCCTGAATTCCGCGAATATGCCGCTCAGGTCAAGAAAAACGCTGCCGTGATGGCTGAAGAGCTTAAGAAACGCGGTTATAAGATCATCTCCAACGGTACTGACAATCACTGCATACTCATCGACCTCCGTACCAAGTTCCCCGAACTGACCGGCAAGGTCGCTGAAAAGGTACTTGTTGAGGCTGATATCACAGCCAACAAGAACATGGTGCCCTTCGATTCCCGCTCGCCTTTCCAGACTTCCGGTATCCGCCTGGGCACTCCAGCCATCACCACCCGCGGTGTCAAGGAAGATGTGATCCCGATGATCGTTGAGTTTATCGACACCGTACTCTCCAATGCTGACAATCCCGATGTCATAGCCGAAGTGCGTGGCAAGGTCAATGCACTGATGGCTAATTATCCCATCTTCAGCTTCTGATTCCGGCAGTTGGAGCAATTTCTCGACTACATAGGCCGTCCGTGGGTATACCAGACCCTAATGTTGACCTACATCTTGTCGGTCATCACGGTTATTGTGGTCATTCTTGGCGAAAACCGTAATCCTCTCAAGTCCCTGGCGTGGGTCACAGTATTGATACTGTTCCCCGCCGTGGGACTTGTGCTTTATTTCTTTTTCGGTCGCAACATCAAGAACAAGAGAATGATCTCCAGGCGCAACAAGCGCCGTCTGCGCCGTCGCGAGCGCTATAAGCCTGGCCGCAAGGCTATGATGGAGCTGCCGGGATCCTCCCAGTCCATCGCCCGTCTGGTCAATGGCCTCTGTGGTGCGGTATATTATCCCGACAACACATTTCGCTTTTTCTCCGACGGCAAGTCTAAGTTCGATGCGCTCCGGAGCGATCTCCGTCAGGCCAACAGCTCTATCTACCTGCAATACTACATCTTTGAAGACGATCGGATCGGTACTGAGATTGCCGAGATACTGATGGAGCGTGCCCGCGCTGGCGTTGAGGTCAAGGTCATTTATGACCATGTCGGCTCCATCAAGGTCAAGAAGAGCTTCTTCCGGCGCATGAGGCAGGCGGGAGTGGAGGTTTATCCGTTTTTCAAGGTTGTCTTCCCGCTGTTCAGCTCGCGTATCAACTGGCGTAATCACCGTAAACTCATTGTTATTGACGGACGCATCGGTTACATCGGTGGCATGAACATTGCCGACCGCTATCTCGATGGCGGCCGATTTTCCATGTGGCGAGATCTTCATGCCCGTGTCACCGGCCCTGCTGTGCGGTCACTTCACTACTCTTTTGCTGTTGACTGGAATTTCATGGGCCACCCCCTGATCCCGACTGACGACATTCCTGATGCTGAACCCGGCATCCCCGCAGGTGCGCAGACCGTCACCTCCGGGCCTATGAATCAGTGGAACAATGTGGCTCACACTTTCTTGCGTGCCATAGCTGGGGCGCGCCGGCGCATATACATCCAGACTCCCTATTTTCTCCCGACCGAAAGCCTGCTCAAGGCACTGCAGAGTGCGGCGCTGGCAGGTGTCGACGTCCGTATCATGATTCCGGAAAAGAGTGATTCCATGCTGCTTGTCCATGCCTCCCGAAGCTACATTTCCGAATGCCTGCAGTCCGGCATCAAATTCTATTTCTTCAAGCCCGGCATGCTCCACAGCAAGCTGCTGATCGTCGATTCCGATTTTGCCTCCATGGGTTCCACCAATTTCGATTTCAGGTCATTCGAGCATAATTTTGAGGCTAATCTCATGATCTACTCTAAAGAAGCCAACGCCGCTCTTACCGATATTTTCATGGCCGATCAGCGCGAGTGCGACAGGGTGGTGCCCACCGAATGGCGTCAGCGCAAACGCATTCACCGTATAATCGAATCTGTAGTACGACTCCTTAGTCCTATTTTGTAATAATAATGACAGACACAAAATCACCTGCCTCCACCCCTGTAAAACTCGGTTTTATTGGTCTGGCATCGCTTGTGTTCGGCATGATGGTCGGTGCCGGCATATTCAACATTCCGCAAAACATGGCCTCCGGTGCCGGACTCGGTGCCATTCTCATATCATGGGCCATCACTGCGGCCGGCATGCTGCTGCTTGTCTATACTTTCAAGATTCTTTCCGACAAGCACCCCGAGTTAAACTCCGGCATCTATCGCTATGCGCAGAAAGGCTTCGGAAATTTTGCTGGATATAACATTGCCTGGGGCTACTGGCTCTGCACGGCATTTGCCAATGTGGCCTATGCCGTGATGCTCAACGATGCCTTCGGTGCCTTCTTCCCGGTCCTGCTCGGCCACAGCTGGGCTACGGTCCTTTTCGGCAGCGTGCTCATTTGGGTCATCTTCTTTATTGTCATAGCCGGTATGCGCACCGCCAAGTTCCTTACCACGCTTATGGCGGCCGTCAAGATCCTGACCATCGTGCTGATCATAGCCCTTCTTATCGCCAATTGCCATGTCGGTTTGCTCACCCGTGATTTCTGGGGACGTATGAGTGATCTCGGCGGACTTCCCTCTCAGATTCGTAGCACCATGCTTGTCACCCTGTGGTGCTTCATCGGCATCGAGGGTGCTGTGATCATGTCCGGACGTGCCCGGCGCAGCCGCGATGTCGGTCGTGCCGGAGTCACCGGATTCCTCACTGCCTGGTTGCTCTATGTTCTCGTGTCGGCATTTTGTTTCGGTGCGATGACGCAGCCTGAGCTTGCCTCGCTTGAAGATCCTTCGGTGGCCTACGTATTGCGTTCCGTGTGCGGCGACTGGGCCTATTGGCTTGTGATCGTTTCGGTAATCCTGTCATTGACCGGCGGATGGTTGGCGTGGACTCTTGTTTGTGCCGAAGTGCCATATGCGGCTGCCAAAGTCGGCATCTTTCCCCGTCGTTTTCTGCGGCTTAATGGTCAGTCCATGCCTGCCTTCGGTCTGTTTGTCTCCAGCGTTGTCATGCAGCTGTTCCTCTGTCTCGTTGTCACGGCCGATGATGTATACCTTGCGGCGCTCAACGTCACTGGCATGATGATTCTTCCCGCCTACCTGTTGAGCGGCCTGTTTCTCTGCAAGATCTCGACAGGTGCCGATCGTCTGGTTGGGGTAGGGTGCTCGTTGTTCTGCGGGTGGATGATCTATGCCGGCGGAGTGGAGCTGTTCATGCAGACTTCGCTTTTCTACCTTCCCGGACTGGTGTTCTATCTCAAGGCCCGGCGCGAGAAAGGGCCTGGAACGCCGATCTTCACTCCTGCCGAACTGATTGTTCTGGCAATTATGGTCGGAGCGGCTGTTTTTTCGCTGATCCTTTAATAATATTCGGCGATGGCTGTGCGTTTATTATCTCGAATGACTGTTTTAAGACACATAGTCGGGTGCCTGACGGCACTCCTCGTTGCTTCCGCCTCCAGCCATGCGCAGGTTGGTGGCAGCACTGCCTATAACTTTCTCGACATCAGCTCATCATCAAGAACATATGGACTCGGTGGAGTCAACGTCTCTCTGGTCGACGATGATCTCATGCTGACTGATCAAAATCCGGCGCTTCTTGGCCCGGAAATGAGCAAATCGCTTGCTTTCAGTTATATGCGCTATATCGGAAGCTCCAATTTTGCCGCACTGAAATATGCCCACTCTGCCGGCGAACGGGCAGCCTGGAGCGTCGGAGTGCAATATTTTGGCTACGGCGACATCACTGCCTCCGATGCTACCGGCACCATACTTGGCAAGTTCTCGCCTAAGGACATGGCCTTCACCGGATCGTTCTCCCACAATCTTGGCGAACGCTGGCGCGGTGGCTTCTCCGTGAAGTTCCTCTATAGTGCCTATGATTCATATTCCGCACTGGCCATAGCCACGGATCTCGGTGTGAACTATTTCGACGAAGACCGTGGCAGCTCGCTTTCTCTTGTTGTTGCCAATCTTGGCGGTCAGGTCAAGCGCTTCAACGAACGCTATGACCGGCTGCCCATCGACCTGCGGCTCGGCTGGAGCAAATCGCTCGGTTCATCACCAGTCTCACTCTCCATCACGGCCCATAGGCTGACTAAGTGGAAACTCCCCTACGTCGATGCCGGCGACGGCACCGATGAGCCGGAGATAAAAGACGGCTTCATGAGCAATCTCTTCAGGCATCTCGTATTCGGCCTTGACTGGCGACCTAACGACAATTTCTATCTCGACCTCGGCTATAATTATAAAGTGCGCACCGACATGAGCAACTTCAAGCGCAGCTTCCTCAGCGGCTTCAGCGTCGGTGCGGGCGTTAAGGTCAAGATGTTTCAGGTCGGGGTGGCCTTGGCCCAGCCCCATAGCGGTGCCACCACCTTCATGGTCAATCTCTCCACCAATCTCTACGAATTCTAAACAATATCCATTGACACGCCACCATCATATATGAAACCCATTATCATAGCCATCGACGGATTCTCCTCCTCTGGCAAGAGCACCATGGCCAAAGCTCTGGCTGCGACCATCGGCTACCGCTATATTGACTCCGGCGCCATGTATCGTGCCGTCACGCTGTTTGCGTTGCGCTCCCACATGATCGCTACCGATGGCAGCATCGACGAGAAGTCGCTTGTCGACGCTCTGCCTCACCTGACCATCGATTTCCGTCCCGACGCATCGGGTCAGCGCACCATTCTCAATGGTGAAGACGTGGAGCAGCAGATCCGCAGCATGGAGGTCAGCTCCCATGTCAGCCCTGTGGCCGCCATTGCCGCCGTGCGCCGTGATTTGGTGCGTCGTCAGCAGCAGTTTGGTGTTGAAAAGGGCATAGTGATGGACGGACGCGATGTCGGCACAACCGTTTTTCCCGATGCCGAACTTAAGATATTCGTTAACGCCGCTCCCGAAACCCGTGCGCGCCGTCGCTATGAAGAACTGCTGGCCAAGGGCGAGAAGGCTGACTATGACGAAGTCCTGGCCAACGTGCGCTCACGCGATCATATTGACATGACCCGAGCCGAAAGCCCGCTCCGCAGGGCCGACGACGCTATTGATATCGACAACTCCGCCATGACTCTTCAGGAGCAGAACGCATGGCTCCTTGAAAAATACCGCAATGTCGCTGCCGCTGATTGAGATTGACTCCGATTCCGGTTTCTGTTTCGGTGTCACGGCGGCCATACGCAAGGCCGAGGAAGAACTGGAGCGTGGCCGCACGCTCTATTGCCTCGGTGACATTGTCCACAATTCTGACGAGGTGAACCGTTTGCGTGATAAAGGCCTTATCACCATCAGCCATGCCGAACTTGAATCTCTCCATGGAGTGAAAGTCTTGCTGCGCGCTCATGGCGAGCCGCCTGAAACTTATGAGATGGCCCGGCGCAACGGCGTGGAGATCATCGATGCCACATGTCCCGTCGTGCTCAAGCTCCAGCAGCGTATCAAGAGCGCCTATGACTCCGGCCACCGCCCGCAGATCCTCATCTACGGAAAGGTGGGCCATGCCGAGGTCAATGGTCTTGTTGGCCAGACTCGTGGCGAAGCCATTGTGCTCGAAACCACTGCCGATGTTGAGCGTGTCGACTTCAATCGTCCCACCCATCTCTATTCCCAGACCACCAAGAGCATCGACGGCCTCCGTGCCATCTCCTCCGAGCTGGAGCGCCGCATGGCACCCCACACCGAGTTCCGCACGTTTGACACCATCTGCCGCTCCGTGGCTCATCGTGTCGACAAACTGCGCGAATTTGCCGCGGCGCATTCCGTCATCCTCTTCGTGAGCGGCAAAAAAAGCTCCAACGGCAAGTTCCTCCATAGCGAGTGCCTGAAAGTCAATCCACGCACTCACCTCATCTCCAACGAAGAGGAACTTTGCCCCGACTGGCTCTCGGCGGCCGACTCTATCGGCATCTGCGGAGCCACTTCCACCCCCCGCTGGCTCATGGAGCGCGTCAGCGATAGAATTAAGGAACTATTTACATGAAACACTGCATATTCTTCTCTCTATTGATCTCTCTGGCATCACTGTTTGCCCTCGGATCGTGCGGATCGGACTCAGCTTCGCTTTCTCCGGCAGCCGAGCGCGGCGAACTTGATGCCGCGGCCCTCTGTTCTGACTCGATCAAGCTCTCCTCCCATGAACTCACTGCGGCCATCCTCGCCGTGCGTTCCCGCGAGTGGCAGATGCGTTCCCAAGGCTTTGATGCCGACGCCGATGCCTATATCGACGCGTTCCGCCAATACATAACCGATCACAACGAATCGCTGGCCAAAGAACTGTTCTGAGCATATGATCTATCCGCAGAGTTTCGAGCAGAAGACGGGGTTTGCATCTGTCCGGCGTGAAGTCGCACGCCGCTGTGCGTCACCCATGGGTGTCGACGAATGTGAAAGGCTCACATTTTCCACCGATTTCGATGAAATAGAGCAGCGGCTTCTCTCCACCGCCGACATGCTGCGGCTCATCACCGGAGAGCAGGGTGATTCCCTCCCTCTGTCTGATGTGGCCGATGTCAGGTCACTGCTCGCCTCCATAAAGGTCCCCGGCACCTTCCCTCCCGCCGATTCCCTCCCTGCCCTTAAGGCCACTCTCACTGCCATCGGCGAGATCGAGGCACTCTTTGCCGCTGCCAGGGCCGAGGAGCGATATCCTCGCCTTGACCGTGTGGCGCGCAACCTCACTCCCTTTCCCGGACCGCTGCGCACTCTCGACCGCGTTCTTGATCGCTTTGGCAATATCCGTGACTCCGCCTCGCCCCAACTGGCCGAGATCCGCCGGTCACTTGCTGCCGCCTCCGGCAGCATCGCTGCTGCCATGCGCCGCGTGATGGCGCGCGCCGTGGCCGAGGGGCTCATCGATACTGATGCCACTCCCTCCGTCCGCGACGGCCGCATGGTCATTCCCGTATCGCCCATGCACAAGCGCCGCATCTCCGGCATTGTTCATGACGAGTCCGCATCGGGCAAGACCGTCTTCATCGAACCGGCCGAAGTTGTGCAGACCAACAATCGCCTCCGCGAACTCCAGATGGAGGAACGCCGCGAAATCACCCGCATACTCATCGGCGTGGCCGACGAACTCCGCCCCAACATTCCCGACCTCACTCTGGGCCTCTCCGTGGTGGCCGAACTCGACTTTATCCATGCCAAGGCTCTCTATGCGCTCAGCATCGACGCCTCTCTCCCTCACCTCTCGCCTGAGCCGGAGATGGAGTGGTACCATGCCTGTCACCCCGGCTTGCTCACCTCCCTGCGCGCGCAGGGCAAGGAGATCGTGCCGCTCGACATCACCCTCACTCCGGCCCATCGGCTCCTGATCATATCCGGACCCAATGCCGGTGGCAAGTCCGTCACGCTCAAGACTGTCGGCATTGTGCAGTATATGACCCAGTGCGGACTCCTCCCCCCGCTGTTTGAAAATAGCCATGTCGGCACTTTCGATGACATATTCATCGACATAGGCGATGACCAGTCCATCGAAAACGACCTCTCCACATACTCCTCCCACCTCAGCCACATGAAGCAGTTCATGGCCCGCGGACGCGGATCCTCCCTGCTCCTTATCGACGAGTTCGGCAGCGGCACCGAACCCCAGATCGGCGGTGCCATAGCCCAGGCCATACTCACCCGCTTTGCCTCGATCGGAGCGTGGGGCGTCATCACCACCCACTTCCATAATCTCAAGCAGCTGGCCAAGGAACTCCCCGGACTGGTCAATGGCTCTATGCTCTATGACCGCCAGCGCATGGAGCCGCTCTTCAAGCTCTCCATCGGCATGCCCGGCAGCTCCTTTGCCATCGAGATTGCCCGCAAGATCGGTCTGCCTGAGGAGATAATTGCCGCTGCTGAAGAGATTGTCGGCAGCGACTATATCAACATGGACCGCTACCTGCTCGACATTGCCCGCGACCGCCGCTATTGGGAAAACAAGCGCATGGAGATTCGCAAGAAGGAGAAGCGCATAGAGCAGACCCTTGCTGACTACGAGGCCGATGCCGAAAACCTTCGTGCCCGCCGGCGCGAGATTCTTGCCGATGCCAAGGAAGAGGCCCGGCGCATCCTCGACGGCAGCAATGCGGCCATCGAGCGCACCATTCACGACATTCGCAAGGCCCAGGCCGACAAGGAAGAAACGCGCCTGATCCGCGCCCGACTGCAGGCCGAGAAATCGGCCATCGAATCGGCCGAACACGACCACCCGATACTCAAAAAAGCCCCCGTGCCTAAAAAGAAGGCCGCTCCCAGGCCGCAGCAGTCGCAACATAAGATCACTGAGGGCGATTTCGTGAAACTCGAGGGCCAGGACACTCCCGGACAGGTCCTGTCCATTTCCGGCAACAAAGCCATCGTCAGCTTCGGCATGCTCAAGACCACCGTGGCCATTGACCGCCTGCGTCACACTCTGGCCAAACCACAGACCGGTGTCACTCCCGGTGCACGCCTCATGAGCGAACAGCAACGCTCGCGGCAGCTCGATTTCAAGCAGGAGATTGATGTCAGGGGCATGCGGGCCGACGAGGCCCTTCAGGCCGTGACCTATTTCATCGACGATGCCATACGCTTTAATGCCAAGCGGGTCCGGATCCTTCACGGCACCGGCACCGGTGCCCTCCGCCAGTGCATACGCCAATACCTCTCCACCCATAGCGGCATCACCGCCTTTGCCGACGAAGACGTGCGCCTCGGCGGTGCCGGCATCACCGTCATCACCATCTGACGGCCGGCCGGTCCGTCCTCACTACTTCCTCTTCGGCTGGCGGTTGAAGCGATACTGCACATGTAGCAGCACATAGCTCGGTATCGAGTTACTCACCGTCTCCGTCCTTGCCTGAGCGTTCACCATATAGGTCACATTACTCAGCTGCTGAAGCAGATCATACCCGTCTGCCACAAACACCACCGATCCCTTCAATATTGACTTCGACACCCTTGCGTTCCACACCACGTCAGTCCTGTTGAGCCGGCTGTCACTGAATCCACGGCGCGTATATAGCGTCAGATCCGTCGATATGCTCCAGTTCCGGGGCAGATTCACCAGCCCTGTCGCGCCATAGTTGCAATCCCAGAAAAATACTCCGTTTCCGTTATATCTTTTTTCCTCACTGCGCGTATGGTTGAAATAGAAATTGACAAAGGCCGACAGGCTGAACCAATCGCGCTGCCAGTCCACTTTCAGCTTCTCATACCCTTGTAGGTAATACGATTTATACGTAGGAGCTTTACTGAAATCAGGTGTCACGTCACCGCTCTCTCCGCCTCCGGCAAACGATGACGATGCATTGATTGATTTATGCGCACGCAGATCTGTTTCCGATGAGAGATTAAACGCCTTGCTGCGGTCCAGCGGAGTCTGGTACTTATAACTGACATATACACTTGAATTACCGTCAACATAATTGGCTCGGAAATAATTTGCACCGTCCGTCGTATTATAGTATGACGACAACACAACGCTGTTCTTCGCCGTCGAATAATTCACGTATACGCTATGCCGTTCTCCTGATCGCTTCTCTTTACTCATCTGATATCTGGCATAATAAGTGATCGAGTTGCGCACGTCATCATTCCCGAGGTAATGTGTCAGGCCATCTGCAGGTCTGGCCACGAACTTATACAGCGGATTGTCACTGACACTGTAGTCAAAACTCAGGTGATGCCAAAATCTTGTTCCTTCGTTATTATACGGACGGTCATATCCTAACTCTATGCCTACGGCTGGCAGCACGGCCTTATTCCCTATGCTCCTGGGTTGGCCGTCCAGTTCATAATTATACCGGCGGTCTGATATGCGCAACGTGGATCTCAGGTGCAATGTAAATCCGCGCCAGATTAACATATTGTAGGGCGATAGACTCAGAGTGTGAAGGATGCGCGTTTCCTTGCTGTATGAACTCAACGACGGATCATAGATGCCCGCACGCTCAGCCTCGGCCGGCCGATATTCCAGAGGCCACTGACCGAAGTCATAACCATCGAGTGCCGACACCAGATAGGTGTCATTGGTCCGGCCCGTAACCGTATGGTTCAGCCGATACTCTATAGGCACCGTGATCATCAGGAAATCAAAGAAATGCGTATATTTTACCGATGCTGAAAAATCACGCATATAACCTGGAATATTCGCATATCTGTGTGACTCCTGCGGCTTCAGGGCTGCGTTGCCAAACACATAGCGGTAACGCCTGAACTCATCGGCTGCGTCCGATAAGTAACCGGCATATGCCTCGAGCGTGAGCATGCAGGCATATGGCGGCTGCCTTTTCGATAGCCGTATATCTGACTTGGCCGATATTGACACCATGTGGTGGCGTCCCTTGAACCGGCGGTCATCGCCTCTGGCGTTGATCAGGTCACTGTCGGCGGCTGTCGAGCCGTCCACCAGTGCCGCCACGTCACTCCTCGACAGCATTTCCGCCGGAGTGTGAAATGTTGAGTTGAGGCTACCGCTCTTCGTCGATTCATTATTGTAGTCAAACTTTGGCTTCACCTCCAGTATGGCCCTGTCACCCAGCTTTGTGAAATACTCATGCTTGGTTGCCACCCGCAGATTGCGGCTGGTGGAGCTGCTCCATTGACGCCGATAGGTCTCTGTGTTCTGATAGTAATTTTCAGCCGTTACGGCTTGTGAATATATTGACTTGCTGTGGCCTACTTCGGCACTACCCTTCAGCTCCCATTTGTCCTTATATCCTCTCGCATTGTAGGTCACGCTCCCCTTCCTGTTGGTCTTGACTCCCGAATTCACGCGCCCCG